>JACCUV010000076.1 GCA_013698495.1 Chloroflexia bacterium | reverse complement strand
AGGTGAAGGTGGCGCCGTCGGATTCGGGATTGTCGGGAAAGGCGACGGTCTGGTCGAGGGGGACAGCTTCGGGAAGGTTGACCGTGACCGTCGATTCGACAACGGGTCCGATTTCGGTCACGTCGCTCGTGATCGGGTACCACCAGACTTGCTGGTTCGCCGGGTCGAGGTCTTCGTACACGCGGAGTCCGCCGATGACGTCGTACTCGAGGATGACGACGCGGGTCGAGGCGCCCCGGCTCGATGTCGGCTCGAAGGCATAGTCAATCGCCAGCTCACCGGACTCGTTCCAGTACGAGAACGTGCCAGTTTCGGCATCGTAGGCCGAGCTGCGTACGTAGTCGAGTTGCTCGGGCGTGTCCGAGACATCGTTCGCCACTGACACGCTCACATTCGCGATTTCTTCAACATTGCTGAGGGGAATGTAGGCAAATCCGGAGGAAAACTGGCCGTCGAAGGTGATTTGCTGGTGTTCGGTGATATGGATCGTGCCGTCGGAGCGGACATCAAGGGTGACGTCGAATCGATCCCAGGTGACGGGCGAGTAGTCCTGGGCATGCACAGTCGGGAGCGAGGTGAGTGTCAGGAGGGCAACGATCACTGCCAACAGCGACGATACGGCTCGATTCGGCCTTGGGAGGTTATCCGCCGGACTCATTCTGAACATCGGTGTGACGACTCCTCGCTGCCTGAACCGCCTAGAAATGCCCGGGAATGCCGGACACCTTGACACTCTCCGCCTGCTGTCAGTATCGCACTTTGGGCAGGCGGGACTCCTCCGCAATGACGGAGTGTTGGTGGCGCCGCGGCGGAAGGCCAGGCCGATACTCGGTCGCGGGTGCGAATCACACCCTGGTATACAACCGATGTCTGAAGAGTGGCCCGGGGACAATTGCTCGCAGGGGCGGACCCCGGTCGATGGAGACACCTCGCCAATGACACATAGGGTGTCCGCCCTGTGTATGGAAATTGAGAGTTGGGATGTGCGCATCACCGGGCGGACTACCACTGCATCGCGACCGTCCAAGTGTCTTTTGTGCCGGGGGTACCGCCCCTCCGAGTGCCGGCGTTGCCAGGCATTGGTGGACGACCACCTCACAGTGTTTCCCTCGGGATGTGAATCGCACCCCGCACCCCGCAGGCGCCAATTGAGACCAGGTATGTGGTAGCATCGGGGGCATGATGAAGCACGCCACCCTTGGCAACGCCGCGCCGAAGCTCCCGGTCCTGACGGAGCAGAATGTCGAGTCGATTCTTGTCCAGCACGGATATCGGCTCACCCGGCCGCGTCTGGCGGTGATCAGCGCGGCATTGCGCCACCGGCATCCGTTCACCGCGGAGCAGCTTGTGGCCGATCTCGGAACGGCCAATGGGGGAGCCATCGGGCGGGCCACGATCTACCGCACACTCGAAATTCTCGCGGCGGTGGATGTGCTGACCCGCCTGATCCAGGCCGACGGTCATCCCGCCTACATCTGCGATTCTCCTGGACACCGCCACCACATCGTCTGCTCCGGGTGCGGAACCGCGGTGGCCTTCACGTTCTGTCCGATCGAGGAGTTGGCGCCGACCCTCGCGCGTGATACTGCATTCGAGATTCACGATCACCTGCTGGAGGTGTTCGGCGTGTGCCCGTCCTGCCAGGACTCGAAACGACTCCCTCCACAAGCACACGCCTGACGTCGCGGATTGTTGACACCTGGTATCAGTAAGTGGTAGGTTGCGAAGCGTGGCGACGGAAGCCATGGCCCTTCCTTTACCTCCCGTCAGGCTCATTCGCTCATGTCCAGCAATCCGTTGCAACATGGAATCTCGGCGCCGATCCTTGCGACGTACGGTCTTTCCGTGCACTACGGGAACCGGCCCGCGCTCGAAGACATCTCGCTCTCGATCGAGGCCGGAGACGTCGTCGGCGTGTTGGGACCAAATGGATCCGGCAAGAGCACCTTGCTTCAGGTGTTCGCCGGCATGATTCCCCCGTCGCACGGAAGTTGTTCGTTCAACGGCCGTGAAATCACCGCTCCCACGCCCGGGATCACCTATGTGCCACAGCGGGCCGGCGCGAGTTGGTCATTCCCGATTTCCGTGATCGATGCGGTGCTGTTGGGTTTGGGACGCTCGACGCCCCGATACCGCGGATTCGGCGGCAACGAGCGACGACGCGCGTTCGAGGCGCTGCGCCATGTCGAAATGGAGCAGCACGCGAACGTCCAGATCGGGGCGTTGTCGGGCGGCCAGCAGCAACGGGTTTTCCTGGCGCGGGCGCTCCTCTCCGGTGGTTCGGTGTTGTTGCTCGATGAACCGTTCACGGGTGTCGACATTCCCACCCAGACCCTGTTCGTCTCGCTTTTCGACGATCTCAAGGCGCGCGGCATGGCAATCGTTTATGCGACCCATGATCTCGACCAGGCGCGAAGCGCCTCGGACAAGGCGGTGTTGCTCAACCGCCGCCTGATCGCGATCGGCGAGCCGGATGAGGTGTTCCAAAGCTCGAATCTCCAGGAAGCATTTGCCGGCAACGTGATCGTGATCGACGACTCCGCCACCACACATCCCTCCACCGCCACCGTGAATCGCCGATGATTTCCTGGTTTACCGAACCATGGACCCATATGTTCATGCTGCACGCGTTCCTCGCGATCATCCTCGTCGGTTTGATTTGCGGCGTGATTGGCGTGTTCGTGATTCTTCGCGGGCTCGCCTTTCTCGGCGACGCGCTGGCGCACGCCATTTTCCCCGGCGTCGTGATCGCGTTCATCCTGGGTGGGAACTACCTGATCGGGGCGCTCGTTGCGGCGGTGCTCGTCTCGTTCGCGATCGGGTTGATCAGTCAGGGTCAGCGACTCTCCAATGACACCGCGATCGGCGTGATTTTCGCGGGCGGGTTTGCGCTGGGCGTCGCCTTGCTCTCGACGCAGCAGAGCTACGCACGCGACCTGAATTCGTTCCTGTTTGGTTCGATTCTCAGCGTGCGGCGGAACGACCTGTTGCTGACGGCAGCGGTGGGGCTTGTCGTGCTGCTAGTGGTGTTCTGGTATCGGCGCGAGTTCACGAGCATCGCGTTCGACCGCTCGTACGCGCAAAGCGCGGGAATCAATCTCTGGGCGTTCGACCAGTTGTTCCTGGTCGCGCTGGCGATGGCGATCGTGATTTCCCTGCAAACCGTCGGCAATGTGTTGGTGCTGGCGATGCTGGTGACGCCGGCGGCGACGGCGCGGATGCTGACTGATCGTCTGCGGGTGATGGTCGTGTTGTCGGCGGCGATCGGGGTGGCGAGCGGGGTGTGCGGCCTGTACCTCTCCTACTACCGAGGCGTGCCATCGGGCGCGGGCGTGGTGCTGGCGGCGACGGGAGTGTTCCTGGTCGTATTCCTCTTCGCTCCCGCTACCGGGGCGATCACCGCACGAGTCCGCAGGCGGCTTCACCACCCACACCCCGAGCGCGACCAGTTCGGAGACGAGGCGAGTCCCGCATAAGAGCGACCGGCAAAAGGCGGAATGGGGCGCTCATTCGTTTCGTCGGTCGTACGGGCGGACGGCCGGTCACGTCACGGATCTGGCCGGTCATGGTGCAGGTCTGTCCGCCCGTCTCTGTGCGAGTGGGATCACCAATTGCCGGTCACACCTAGTTCGATTTGCGCGGATCGAGGGCGTCGCGTAGACCGTCGCCGATGTAGTTGATGGCAAGCACGGTCAGGAAGATGAGGGTGCCGGGGAAGAGCGCTTCGTGCGGCGCGAATTCGAGGTAGTC
>JACCUV010000412.1 GCA_013698495.1 Chloroflexia bacterium | reverse complement strand
GTCTGGGGCATGAACGGCGAGGATCTGCCCGTCGTCCACGGCGGACCGGTGCGCCTGTTCGTTCCCGGCTGGGGCGGGATCGCCTCGACGAAGTGGGTTGTCGGGATCGAAGTCATCGACCACGTCTTCGGCGGTTCGCTCAACACCGATAGCTACACGATCATCGACGAGTTTGGACGTCGCACCAGACCGGTTCGCGAAATGCCGATCAAGTCGGTCATCGCCCGGCCGACCAGCGGCGCGGAAGTTGAAGCCGGTGGGCATACGATCAGCGGCTACGCCTGGTCCGGTTACGGCGCGATCGCGACGGTCGAGGTCAGCACCGACAGCGGCACGAATTGGTCAGAGGCTGAGATCGTCGAAGAAGCCGGTCCGCTCTCGTGGGTCCGCTTCGAGGCCGCGTGGAACGCCGAGCCAGGGCAGCATAGCCTCTACGCCCGCGCCACCGACGAACTCCAGATGACCCAACCGTGGACTGTGCCGTGGAACGAAAAGGGCTACTACTACAACGCCATCTTCGAAGTCCCCGTCACCGTGGGTTGACATCTCCTTGCCGCACTGCACGCTGTCCCACAACTACGCCTGGTAGTGGCCGCTTTTGTGGCGGCCATGGAATCGCGCAGCCTCAGGTGTTCGGTGATATTTCCCAAATCATGGCGGTGCGGGCGGGAAACACGATCCCGTCGTCGCGATCCTCAGGCTTGACGTCGTCGCCACCAAATCGGGACCACCCGGAGCTGAGCATCACCGACCAGCCGTGCCAGCCCTCTGGCAGGCTCGGAATCCCGCTCAGGTCAAGCGTCGTCTCACTACCGAAATTCGCCAGCAGCAACCGATGCTCGTCGCCATGCCAGCGATGGACCGCAATCACTTGCGAAGTCAGCGCCACCGCCCGCGTCGTCGCCCGGTCGTTGTGCGACAGCACCGGGTCAGACGCCCGCAGCGCAAGTAGGTCCCTGTACAGCCTGTAGATCCCCGCGTTGGTTTCCCGTTCGTCCAGCCTCAACTTCGAGGCCAGGAACGTCGCCTCCGCCTGCGGATCGGGAATCGTTTCCCGCAGCACCGGATCGTGGAAGGCGCCGAAACCCGCGAACTCCTCGCGCCGTCCGCGCGTCACCAGCTTGCCCAGCTCCTCCGGGTGATCGGTGAAATACAGAAACGGCGTCGAGGCCGCGAACTCCTGACCCATGAACAGGAGAGGAGTCTCCGGCGCGAACAGCAGCAATGTCGAGGCTACGGCATAGCGGGCGGCGTTGATCTCGTGGTGCAGGCGGTCGCCGAACGGACGATTCCCGACCTGGTCGTGATTCTGGATGCAGAACACGAACGCCGATGCCAGGTCCCCGGCATCGACCGGCGTCGCATCCGTTATCGTCGTCACCGGGCTGAACCCGTTCTCGATCGCCTTGGCGATGCTGACCGTCGAACCGTTGTAGGCGGCGTAATAGTTCTCGTGGGCATTGGTCAGCATCACCCGCACCTCGTGGTGGAAGTCGTCGGCCCAGATTCCGTCCGCGCCCTCACCGCCGTCGCTGATCGCCCGGGCGCGGGTGATCTCGCGACCCCCGGCGACTTCCCGGGCCCGCGCCGTCAACTCCTGGACAAGGTGCACCGGGCTGTCGTCGATGATCGCGTGCGTGGCGTCGAGCCGCAGACCATCGATGTGGTACTCGGAAATCCAGTGGCAGGCATTGTCAATCGCGAACCGGCGGACCCATTCGCTGCCTGGTCCGTCCCAGTTCAGGCCAGCTCCCCAGTCGGTGTGGTGCGTCTCGCTGAAATACGCGTCCGCAAATACGCCCTGGTAGGCGCCTTCCGGGCCGAAGTGGTTGTAGACGACATCGAGGATCACGCCGAGTCCGGCATTGTGGGCGGCGTCGACCAGCGCCCGCAAGTCGTCGGGCGCGCCGTAGGCGGTGAACGGCGCGAACAGGTTGACTCCGTCGTACCCCCAGTTGCGATCGCCCGGGCACTGCGCGACCGGCATCAGCTCGATCGCCGTCACACCGAGCGCCTTAAGTTCCGCAAGCTCGCCGATCAATGCGCGAAACGTGCCTTCGGGCGTCATCGTCCCGACGTGCAGCTCGTAGATCGCGAGTCCCTCGCGACCGGTGCCCCGCCACCCCTCGTCGCCCCACGCGTAGGTTGAGGGATCGACCACCTGGGATGGTCCGTGCACTCCGTCCGGTTGGTATCGGGAGTAAGGGTCCGGTCGTTCTTCCCCGCCGTCGAGCCGGAAGGCGTACCGTGTTCCCGCCTCGACGCGCGATACCCACGCCTCGTACCTGCCATCGCCGAGCGGCGTCATCGGCACATCGCGCCTGCCAGCGGGATCGTAGTGCACCACACTGACCGACTCGCGGGCGTTCGGCGCCCACACCGAAAAGCGCGTGCCACCGGCTTCAAGCTGGGCTCCAAACGCCGGCGTCCATGGCGTGTTCGGTTCTACGTAATTGCGTGTATTGGTTGAAGTCATTGGTAAGCCTTGTATTGCGTGCGACGACAACTGTCATCCCGAGCTTGCGAGGGAACCCCCGCGAAGCGGTTAATTGTCATTCCGACGAAGGAGGAATCTCTTCGCCGCAGCGAACCCGTACATCCACTGCTGCGGCAGGAGATTCCTCCACTCGCTGGCGCTCGCTGTGGAATGACAGTTAAGGCGCCTCGTCGCCCGTGTCGCAAACCGAAACGAGCACCGCCATCGGCATCGC
>JACCUV010000396.1 GCA_013698495.1 Chloroflexia bacterium | reverse complement strand
GGCCATGGTCAACCGGCGCCTCGTCGAAGCCGGAATTGCGGTGCACGAGCATCGAACCGATCGCCGATCCCTCGAAGACATTTTCCTGACACTCACCAATGAAGAGGTACGACATGCCAGCTGACGTCCCGGGCCTGGTCAAGGCCGAAGTCTTCCTTCTGCGCAAGCGCTCCAGCACCTGGACGATCCTCTCGATCTGGTTGGTGGTGACGACAGTCTTCGCCTATGCATTTCCGTACATTTCGTACCGGACTGGCAGCAACGAATTTGCCCAAAGCTTCGATTCGATGCTGCCCGCCTCGCTCGTACGGGTGATGTTCGAGGGCATTCCATTCTATGGCGGATCGCTGGTCTTGATTCTGGGCGTGCTCAGCATCGGCAGCGATTTCGGTTGGGGGACGTGGAAAACGTTGCTGACGCAGCGACCGGGACGGTCGGATGTGTTCGGGGCGAAGATGGCGGCGCTCGGGATTGTGCTGATCCCGTTCGTGGTCCTGGCGTTCGTGGTCGGGGCCGTGGCGAGCACGACGATCGCGATCATTGAGAATGCGGCGATAACCTGGCCATCGCTTGCCTCGCTGGTGGAGGCGATTCTCGCGGGGTGGTTGATCCTGGCGGTCTGGACCGCGGCGGGCGTGTTGTTGGCGATGGCGACCCGGGGGACGGCGCAGGCGATCGGCGTCGGCATCGTTTGGGGTCTCGCCTTCGAGGGCTTGCTGAGCGCTTTCGCCTCGAGTGTGAGTTGGTTGGCGTGGATCGTCGACTTTCTGCTTCGCGCCAACGGCTACTCGCTGGCCCGCGCGTTGATGGGCGCCAGTGGCGAATTGAGCACCGACGGACCGGGCACGTTCTCGGGACCGTACGTCAGCGGCGGCCAGGCGGCGATCACGCTCGGTCTCTACCTCGCGGTTTTCCTCGGAGTCTCGCTGTGGCTGTTGCGCCGCCGCGACGTGGTGTAGCGTAGCAACTCGCCAATGCCTTGACTCTGCCATGTGCCAAACCGGCGCCTGCCAGTCAGGCAAACGCCAGACTCAACGGAGGACGCGGGCATTCCCGCGGCCTCCGTGCCGTATCTCAACGGAGGACGATCAGGATACCGGCGACGCTTCCGGCGTGCCCGAATCCACCTGGGTGATCATGATCAACACCGTTGTGGTGCCGTCGCCATTGTCGACCAGCCGAGCCACACCCCGGTACCCGGAGTCATTGAGCTCCAGCAAGTCGACGTCGAGCGTGCCGGCATCCGGTTCGCCGGTGATGTCGCCGCAGGAAATGTAGTTGCCGATGTTTTCGGCGCTCTCGTGCACGTTGATCGCGTGCTCGGCGGCGAGAATGTCGTCCAGCGCGACGTCCACAGTCGTGATGCTGGACGCGGATACGGGACCGTCACTGGCGACGGCGGCTTCCGGCGTCGCTTCCGGTGTGGCGGCCATCTCTGGCGCGGCTACGTCTTCGAGCGGGAAAACGACGTCGCCAAGTGTGTCGCAAGTTCCCGAGTGAATGTGCGCCGGGTGCGCCATTGCGCCATCCGCCGCGGGCGTGGCCTCCTGCGCGGTGGCGCTGGCGAAAAGTCCCGCGGTGACGACAAGTATCGTGACCAGGAATGCCGTCGATGCGAACAACTTTTTGAACATGTGTATTCCTCCTGATTTCGTCGGTGTGCTGTTGCGAGACCGGGTCATTTACCCGGAACGCCGTACGATAGGCGATCGACGCGCGTTTGAAAAGCCTCCGGTGCTCCCGATGGGGCTAGTGGCGGTGGTCGCGATTAAGAGAGATGTGCGAAGTCTCCATTCGATTGTCGAGGAGTTCCAGGAGTATTTGCGGCGGCGGTGAGTGGCATGGTGTCGAGGAGATACCGTCTCAAATTTCGTCAATCGGCGTCGTCGGTATGCTGTTGTGCCGGATCCGGTCAAGCTCCTCGAGCGTTTCGTCCCAATCGAGGTCGCTCCAGGCTCCGGCGAGCCCGTCTGGAGCGGGAGGACACACGGGTCCTCCCGTACGAGGAATGCGGGAATGGCGCCACCAACCGATCCAGGTCACGAGCGTCCGAACGGGGGATTCACACAATCCGATTGCACCTACTACTATGGAAGTTGACGTTTGCGCTCGCGGGTGATGGGTCCAAGGCTTTCCGATGCAGCTACTTCGACAAGACGCCAGGCATGAGACCGACACCGGGATGTTGGCCGCCTGCCTGGAGGGCGATCAGCAGGCGTGGGATCTGCTGGTCGAGCGCTACACGCGGCTCGTCTACTCGATCGCCCTCAAATCCGGACTCGGTGAGCAGGATGCC
>JACCUV010000386.1 GCA_013698495.1 Chloroflexia bacterium | reverse complement strand
TTCGCGGTCAATTGGCGTTCGTTCAAGCGGTCACCGCTCGCCCGGCCGGCGAGGCCAGACAAGCGGTGACATCTTCGACCACACGAATTGCGCACTCTACGGCTATTGGCGTCCGCTCGGGGCGTCGCTGCCGATGTACAGCTCTTGCGACACGGTGCTGTCCGCCGCGAAGCCTGGCCAGTGGATCGCCGCGATGCCATTCACGTCTGGTTCCAGGGCCGCCCCCTTGACGTATGGCTTGATCAGCTGAATCGGGGTCACGAAGTAGGTCCAGACGGCTGGCACATCCTCGACGAGGATACGCTCGGCCTCCTGGAACATCGCGATCCGCTCGGCGTCGTCGCCGAGGAAGACCGTAGCTTCGGCGAGCTTGGCGTCGAAGTCGGCGTTCGACCATGGGTGCCGACCGCCAGTTCGCCAGACGCTGAGCATGTTCGAGGGGTCGAAGTAGTCCATGCCGTAGGACACCCATCCGAAGAGGATCGAATTCATGTCGTCATAGAACGCTTGTCGATCGATGGTCTGGAGCTCGACCGGGATGCCAAGGTGCTGGGTGATCATCGAGCCATAGGCTTGGGTCGTGGCGACTTCGATGGGTGAACCTTCGCCGCGAACCGTCATCGTCAGGCTGGGGAAGCCCTCCCCCTCGGGATATCCCGCTTCGGCCAGGAGCTGCTTGCCGAGTTCGGGGTCGAACGCCTGAATGTCTGCCAGGCCTTCGGTATTCGAAGCGGGGAATCCATTCGCCAGGAACGAGGGCGCGATGTTTGCCTGTGGTCCCCAGATTTGGGCTTTCATCGCCTCGCGGTCGATCACGTGACTAAACGCCTGGCGCACCAGGATATCGTCGAATGGCGCCGTAGTCACATCGAAGAAGAAGTAGAGACAGGCGAAATCGCCGACGCCCTGGTAAATCTCCGACTCCCGCTCCGGATCGGCCTGGATCAGTTGGAGTTCGGCCGGGGCCGGCCCCTCCATGTAGTCGATCTCGCCAGCTTCGTACAGGGTGTACCAGCTGGCCGGCGTCGCAAACTTGACAATGAGTTTTTGCATCGGCACGACCCATGGGCCGGTGTACGCCTCGTTGCGGACATACGTCAACGTCTGGTCCTGAATCCACTCACTGATAATAAACGGGCCGGATGAAACGGCGGTTTCGGGGTTGGAATTGTAGAGTGGACCGCTGGATTCGAGCGCGGCCTTGGAGAGCGGCATCGAGTACAGGAGTTTGGCCGGCAAGTACGGGGCCGCATTGACGGTTTCGAAGATGACCTCGTACTCATCGACTCCTTGCCGCACACCCAGTTCCTCCAGTGGCAGATCGCCGGCGAGGCATTCGCTAAAGTTCAGGAGGTCGCCATCCCAGAACCAGGCGAAGTCGAAGGCGTGTTCGGGGTCGGCCGCATACTGGAACGTCTTGATGTAGTCGGCGGCGGTCAATGGACTTCCATCGCTCCACATAATATCGTTGCGGAGTTTGAAGGTCCACGTCTTGCCGTCTTCGCTGCCACTCCATTCGGTGGCGGCGCCTTCGATGATCTCAAAATCCTTGGTGAGGATGACAAGCGCCGCGCTCGATACGTCGGCCAGCGCCGGACGCTCGTAGACGCGCTCGTAGAAGTCGACCGTGACGGCGTTGCCTGTGCCGGAGGGGACACGCCAAACCTGATCTTCGAGCGGCGCGGCGTCCGCCGGAAGATCCTGCTGGGTGATTGCCTTTGGTCGACCGGCGCCTGCCGGCGCCGCGAGGGTGGTCGCGACACCGCCAAGACCGAAGGCCCCGAATCCCGCCATCCCGCCGAGGAGGGCCCGGCGGCTGAATTGCGAGCGAAAGAAGCTGGCGGTCGCCGAGGGCATGCCGCTTGTGAGCCTAGCGAGTTTCTGGTCGTCGGAGCGGTTCGTGCTCATGAGTGTTGCCTCCATAACGCGTTGATGATGATCTCTATGCCCGGATCGCCATCCTTCTTGAATGCGACAGGCGTTAATGTGTCCCAGTCTGCCCCACCGGATCCTCCACAGGCCGGTTCAGACCTGGCGCGGGTCGAGGGCATCCCGCAGCCCATCTCCAACGAACGAAAAACCGAGCATGATCAGAGCGATCGCGAGTGTCGGGAAGAGACCCAGATACCAGTACAACCGGATGTAGGGTGCGCTGTCGGCCACCATCTTTCCCAGCGAGGGCGTGGGTTCATTGATGCCGATGCCAAGGTAGCTTAGCCCGGCTTCCGCGAAAATGGCAGTGGGAATCGCCAGCGTGAGGGCAACGATGATCGGAGCCACGGCGTTGGGCAATAGGTGGCGAACCGCTATCTGGACATCGGTCGCCCCCGCGCTGCGCGCGGCCGTCACGTATTCCTGCTCGCGCAAAGTCAGCAATTGCGCCCGCATCAACCGGCAAAGCGTCAGCCAACTGGTGATCCCGATCACGAAGATGATGTTGCCAACACCGGAACCGACGACCGTCATCAGGAAAATCGCGAACAACAAACCTGGAAACGCGGTCATGATCTCGACCACGCGCATGATCGCGAAGTCGGCCCAACCCCCGCGCAGGCCCGCGATCAGGCCCAGCGGGATGCCGATTCCGGCGGCGACGGCGACCGCCGCGAAACCGACGACCAGCGAGGTCCTGGTGCCGTACATCACGCGGCTCAGGAAGTCGTGACCGATCGTGTCGGTGCCCATCGGGTGCTCCCGATTCGGAAACTGGTTGGCGCTCATCAGGTCGGCGAAGGAATAGCTTGTCGGAGCCAGAATCGGCGCCCCGAAACCGAAAATGCAGAGCGCCGCGACCAGGATCATCCCGAACACCGCCAACTTGTTGCTCCGGAAGCGACGCAACGCGTAGGAGGTGGCGGTGCGAGCGTGCACCACCTTGTCGCCTCGGGCGAGGTTCGCCGGCAGATCGTCCGGAGCATTCCATGAAACCGGCAGGGCCATAGCCACCTCCTCCCCGATTGTTAGCTGATGGACCTGCCGCCCAGTCGGATTCGCGGATCGAGCACGGTGTAGAGCACATCGGTGATGATGTAGGTTACCCCCCACAACACGGCGATCAGGAGCACCAGGGCCAGGATCATTGGATAGTCCCGGCTCTGGGCGCTGGTCACGAAGAATCGTCCCAGACCAGGTATCCGGAAGGTCGCCTCGATGAAGATCGAACCGGTCAGGATGTTCGGAATTTCGGGGAGCAGGATGGTGACGAACGGAATCAGGGCGTTTCGCGAGACGTGCCAGGTCATCACCTTGCGCTCGTGCAATCCCTTTGCCCTTGCCGTGCGCACGTGATCGGAGCGCATCACCTCAAGAATGCTCGATCGCGTGTATCGCGCGACCAGCGCCATCGGGGCCAGCGAGTAGGCCACCACCGGCATGATGTAGTGCTGGGGTTTGCCCCAGCCGCCGGGATCCAGCCAACCCAGGTAAATGCTGAAAAACAACAGCAACCAGATCGCCACCACAAAATTGGGAACGACAATTCCCATCGTCGACATGAACGAGACGGTGTAGTCGATCCAGCTATTCTGCCGGATCGCGGCGATGTATCCGAGAATCGATCCCATGCCGTAGGCCAGGACAATCGTCGGGATCCCAATCTTGATCGTCACCGGCCAGGCTCTGGCGATCAACTCCGTGACCGTTTCAGTCGGACTCTGGAACGGCACGCCGAAATCGAGCTGCACCGCATTCCACATATACTTGATGTACTGAATCTGGAGCGGTTGGTCGAGACCGTACTTCGCCATTTGGGCCGCTCTGGTCGCCTCAGGCAATCTGCCCCGTTCGTCCGGCGCGAATGGACCACCGGGCACGGCGTGCATCAGCAGGAACGCAATCACCGAAACCGCGAACAGCACAAAGACCAACCCCGCCAGCCGCCCAAGAATGTATCTGCCCACGTGCGCCCACCTCGCCGTGATTTGCACTCGCCCGCTACGAAGGCCTGTTGCGAGCGTTTGCGTCCATGGTCCGGAATTGCGGAGTCGCATTCGTTCGGGAAGTGCCTTGGAAACCCCAGCCCGGGTTATCGTCAGCGAT
The DNA here is from genome assembly GCA_013698495.1 of Chloroflexia bacterium. Classification (GTDB taxonomy): domain Bacteria; phylum Chloroflexota; class Chloroflexia; order Thermomicrobiales; family UBA6265; genus JACCYX01. The sequence continues at coordinate 10,251 of JACCUV010000386.1, read as the reverse complement.
CGGTTGCGCTCGTGTTCCGGATGGTAGCACGCGGTTCCGGGATGGCAACAGGCGAGCGGCGCCGAATCGACCTCGGATTGCGCAGTCGCGGGGACCAAACCACGAGTCCTTGCCGCGGATTGCCGGGAACCGCGGCACAATGTGCGGGAAACCGCGGCGAAATGCGTCAGGGAGCTTCAAAGACCATGAATCGAGAGGGAATCGACAAACCGCTCGCCAGCAAGACCGCTCTCGTCACCGGGGGTTCGCGCGGCGTCGGGGCCGTGACGGCGCGGATGCTTGCCGAGGCCGGGGCCGATGTCGCCGTCAACTACCGCGACAAACGAAAACGCGCCGAGCAAGTCGTCGCCGAAGTCACCGCGGCCGGCGCGGCGGGTGTCGCGGTGTGCGCGGACATCACCGATCCCGCCGCCGTGGCGGCGATGCTCGACACGGTCCGAACTCATTTCGGAAAACTCGATTTCCTGATTCTCAACGCAAGTGGCGGTCTCGAAAAGGATGTTCCCGCCGACTACGCGATGGCGCTCAATCGCGACGCCCAGGTCGATCTCGCGAGCCTGGCCCTGCCGCTGATGCCGTCAGGCGGGCGCGTCGTTTTCGTCACCAGTCACCTCGCCCATTTCCACGGCGAGCAACCGGTCTTGCCCGAGTACGAACCGGTCGCGGTCAGCAAGAAAGCTGGTGAAATGGCGTTGCGGGCGATGATTCCGGAATTCGCCGCCGCCGGGGTCAGTCTGGTGGTGGTCAGCGGCGATCTGATCGACGGCACGATCACGCCGAGGCTGCTCGACCGGATGCACCCCGGTGTTATCGAGCAGCGCCGGCGCGAAGTTGGTCAGTTGCCGACAACCGAGGATGTGGCGCGGGCCATCGTCAATGCGGCGCAGGCGCCCGAGCTTGTCAGCGGCGATACCGTTTACGTTGGCAGCATCGACTGAACGGTTCCCGGCGCCTCCCGGCGTCGGCGCTGGCGGTCGCGAACTACCTCGGCCGCGATCGGGCATTCGTAGCAACGTCGCGTTGTGCAGAGGGTGCGATCGAGGTGGAGCAGACCCTGGATCGCGCGTTCGCCGAGCGGACCGAGGGGAGCCTCGCCGACCGCCTGTGCCAACGCCCGCGTCGCAGGTCGGGACCACTCGGATCGCGGTAGCTCCGCCCACGCCCGCGAAACCGCGTCTTCCAGTTCGCTATCGTCCGCATGGTGCGCGTGTGCCATCGCCACCGGCAACACGACCGAGGCGGCGATCGCGATCGACCGCCCGGCGCCGAGACCGGCATGGTCGCCAGCTTGCGTCAAACGGCGCAATCGATGCGGGAGGTCGGCGCCATCGCGAATCGATCCGAGCACCTCGGAAACAGGGTCGCCGAGCGTCGCCGCCAGCAGATTGGCCATGCTCACCAAACGCGCGGCCGGGTGATTCGCCGGTCGCGTGCGCGCCCGCGTCCACCGCGTCGGCGGCATTGTCAGCGAGGTTAACCAACCTGACTCGCGGAGCCACCAACCCTCGATCGCCGCAATCTCAACGTGACCGAGTCCGCACGCCTGGGCATCGGCGGGTGACATTGGCAGGAAACCGGCGATCCCCAGCAGCGGGGCGCGCGACATCAGCAATCGCTGCTCGCGATCGACCGAGGCAAGCCGCCCGAGCACGCCGCTATCAAGCAAACGCTCGATCAGGGCGCCCATCGGTTCGCGATTCTGGCTGTAGCCGAAGGCGTCGAACAACCCGCGCCGCAGCACCGCCGGCAGCGGTTCGACGCTCAGTTCGCCCTCGTAGCGGGCGACGCGCTCCGAGAATCTGCGGTCGCCGAGGCGGTGGATCGCCGCCCGCATCCGCGACGGTTCGCGCAAGGCGACATCCTCCGCGCAGACGGAGTGTCCGATCCGGGACCAGATCTCGGGTAGTTCCTGATCGATCGCGAACAGGTCTGTTTCGGGTATATCCAGCACCACCGTTGGCACGCTCGCGCCATCGGACCTGCGGGTTTCGGGCGTATCGAGCCGCGCCACAACATGCAGCACCACCGCGTTGTAGCGGGGATCGAGGTGATGCCCATGATGAATCCAGTCGCTGGCGTTGAGATGGATCTCGACCGCGCCGCTGCGCATCGACCCATCGCCGACCTGAATCATCGCGTCCGCGAAATCGGGACCGAAGCCGTGCGACCAGTTTCCGCGGAAGACAACGACGATCGCTTCACCGGTCGTCGTTGTCAGCTCGCGGATAAGACCGCCATGCCAGGCCGCGCTCATCGCCAGTTCTCGCGTACGCGGTCGGGGCGCAATTGCCGGCGCAACACTACCGCGAGTCTCCGCGCCCGAGCGCGCGTATGACTCCTCATCGTCGTCTGTGTCGACTGGGGCAGCGAACGCTATGTGGGCAGTCATACGCTGCTCCTGCCGAACGCACGTTCTAATCAGCCTCCATCCTAATCGAGTCGCCCCCAAAGTACAAGCGCGCGGATTCCAGTTTCCGCGGCCCCTCCTCGTTGACGCGGATAGAGTCCAGGTGGAGGGCACCGTAGCAAATATGGAGGTCGACCTCGCCGCCGTCGAGCGCGATCGTGCCCCAGGCATTTCCGGTCGACCAGAATGTGGGTTTGGCTCCCTCCTCCAGGCGGATCGCCATCGCGCCGTTGCTGGCTGTGTAGTCGAATCCGGTGAGTGCGAGCGCCGCCGCCCAACTCGCCATCGCCCGCGCGTAATGATGTCCGCATTCGGCCTCACTGAACGGATTGCGGCGCCCGCCATCGTAGCGATCGCGAATTGCCGCGATCAGTTCGAGACCGTCGTCGACCATTCCGGCATAAAGCATGTGAATCGCGAGCGTGTACTCGAAACCGGTCATCACTTCGGTGTAGTAGGGGAAAGGCCGCACCGGTCTCCCGCCCCGCGGATAACTGCACATCAGCGTAGCGGATTCCTCGCCGAGCGAATACGAGCGCATGTGGTTGAAATGCCCGGTCATCGACGTCCGATAGTTGTGGCGTTTGATGCTCGCCAGTGTCGTGCGCGTCTGCTCAGCTGAGCCGAGTTCGGGGAGGCGCGCGACCTTCGCCAGGAATTGCCCGACCAGTTGGTCGACCAGGCATCCGGCCCCGAGCTGCAACGGCGGATCGGTCAAATCTTCGTCCGTCAGCTCGTGGTGGGCGAGACCGGGCGCGACGTTGGCCCGATCAAGCGCCGGACGGATCTGCTGCTCGTAGTATTCGCCATTGAAGAGGTGGTCGTCGGTCCACCGCGACCCACGCTCGAAGAGGTTGTGAAGATTGTCGGCGTACTCAACTTCGCCGAGATGGCGGGCGAGTTGCTCGGCCGCGCGCAACGCGCCGAGATACCAGAACTGCATCTGCGGATTCGGCCCGAAATATTCGACGTCCATCGTGTTGTGCTGGCAACCTTCCATCACGCCGTCGCGGTCAGCATCCCACCCGCCGGGAATCCAGCAGAACCCTAGCGCTCGTTTCGCGTGGAGCCAGAGGCGGCGCAACCAGTCGTCGTCGCCACAGAGTTTCCAGTCGCGATAAAGTTTCACGATGCAGCCCATTTGACCGTCGGCGGCCGCCACGCCATAAGTTGTGGCGTGCGGCAACGGCAGATTCACGCGAAAGCTCATCAACCCGTTGTCGTCCGTGGCATGAAGGAACTCGACATCGCGCATCGAACGCGCCAGCGAACCGAACAGGAACGGCGTGGCCTGGTCGTAGTTCCAGACGTGGGTGCAACTTCCGTGACACGATCCCTTGCGGTCCTCGCAGCCTTCCCAACCGAAGAAGGCGCCGTCTTCGGTGCGGAACGTTGTTTGCGTCCTGAGCGTGCTGAGGTTGAAGAGGGCTGCTTCCTTGACCACCTCGGGCAGCGGAGATGAGCAAAACGCGACAACGAACTCGACAGTCTCCATTTCCAGTTCCGCGATGTTCTCGGAGACCCACGTTGCCGCCTCCCAGGCGTCGTCATGCCGGGTCGTGTAGTAATTGCCGACCCGCTGCCGTGGAACCGCATCCTTCATGTGGGTGCGTTCCCAGTTCTGGCGGTTCGGGAAGTGCCAGGCGATCTGGAAGTGGAAGACGCGTTCGTCACCACCGGGAATGGTCTGCCGGTTGCAGACGGTGCCGATCGGCGCGATCCTGCCCCCCGCTTCGCGATCGTTGAGGTCGCCATCGGCAAGGAAGTCGTCCCAGAAATCGAGCAGCGGACCCGACCACGTCGTGTCGATCCAATCCCGTCGGCGGGTGATCGTGGCGCCACCGGTTTTCCAGGTCGCGAGCGCGATCGTTCCCCACTGCTCGGAATCGAACGGCGTCCCGATCGACCGCATTGTCACGCCCGCCAGCGCCTCGGAGTCGGACAATTCGTTGGTGTTGCCGATCGATTCCCCGACCGCCCCATCGCGGCCGATGAAATTCTCAAGCACGCCCGCCACCGAAACATCGAGCGCGGTTGTACTGGTGTTGCGGACGACGACGCGGAAGATGGCGACCGGCAAGCCGCTACGGTCTGGGTCGGTCGGAATCAGCGGATTCCAGGTCTCGATCCGGACATCGAGTGGCAAATCCGGGTCGGTGAGGACGATCTGGGCAAGCGGATAGGCGGCGTGAAATTTGGCCTCGCTGAACCGCGGCAACCCGGCGTGGGGCAACGGCGACCCGGACCAGCCCTCGTAGCCTGACGTGAGTGGTCCTTCGAGACATCTCGCGAACGGCTCAATATCATCGCCAGCGGCCCGAATCGCGAAGAAAGCCTGACGTGGACTGAATCCCTTGGCCGGGCGATTGACGATTTCCCAATCGCGAAGGTCGCCCCGCCCGCCCAGCGAAATCGTGCCCGTGCCGATCCCGCCGAGCGGCATCGCGATGCGATCCAGGTTTCGTCCCGCATACGATCTGAGCACCGGCCAGTCACGCGCCAACCAGGAATCGTCGGCGCTGTGTGGGCGGTTGAGATACGTCTCAATCCAGTCGGGCGCGTTCACGGTCGTTGCCACCCCTTCGATTTGTCGGCGGTGCGGTCGTTGTTGGCAACGGTACGCACTCGTGACGAACAGGTCAACAGCAGGGGATGCGACTCATGTCAATTCGAGGAACGAGAATTCCTTGGGACTCCAAATGCCGCGTGTGGATCTACATCAGGGTTGTCGATGGTTGTCATTTCGAGGAATGAGAAATCTATAGGACTCCAAAAGCCGCGGGTGGCGAGTCACCTTCTACGGCCCGATTGTGACAGCGGGAGGCACGCGTGGCGATACGGCGCAACCCCTATTGATTAACTGATCGCCAATCGATCGTTGGAGATCTCACGATTCCTCCTTCGTTGGAACGACAACACATTTCACAGCGCGATGGGTGTCAATCGTCGCGCGAATCGCTCTAATTCTCGAAGGTGACTTTGAGTCCCTTGGCGTCCTGACTAAGCGCCGCCAGCGTGCGGTCCTTGCGGTACTGGTCGATCGCCGCCTGGACGGTGCCCAGCGCCAGCGTCGCGCAGCGGACGCGGCTCTTGACGACGTCGTCACCCATTTCTTCCTTCATCGTGTGGGTTCCGAGTTCCTTGATTTCGTCGAGCGTCAGGCCTTCGATCAGTTCGGTCACGATCGAGCCGCCGGCCTGGCTGATCGTGCAGCCCTCACCCTCGAAACTGACTTCGCTGACGCGGTCGTCGTCGATCTTGAGGTACATCGTGATCAGGTCGCCGCAACCGGGATTGCCGCCTCCGAGCTGGACGTCGGCGCCTTCCATCCTGCCCCGGTTCCGGGGATTCTGGAAGTGGTCGAGAAGGTATTCGATGTATTCCTGGCGGTCCAAGGTTGTCTTTGCCTTTGTGAGTGCGGGAGGACACCAAGACCTCCCCCGCGGGACATGGGCGGCTCGATTCGACTTGGGCCGACCGATTGGACTGCGCTCAGGGCAGGCTCGAAATCGGCCCCGAAGAGTGGCTGCAGGTCCGAGGACCTATACACCTTCGCTCTTTTCGATCGGGACGTTGACCAGGCTGCCGTACTCGGTCCACGAGCCGTCATAGTTGCGGACGTTCTCGTACCCCAGCAGGTGCGTCAGCACGAACCAGGTGTGACTCGAGCGTTCGCCGATCCGGCAGTAGGCGATGATCTCCTTGTCTGGCGTGATCCCTTCTTTGGCGTAGAGCGTCCGCAATTCGTCGACGGGCTTGAACGTGCCGTCGGCCTGGGCGGCCGTGCCCCACGGGATGTTGCGGGCCCCCGCGACGTGTCCGGCGCGTTGCGCGCCCTCTTGCGGATAGCCGATCGCGTGCAGCAACTCGCCGGTGAATTCGGCCGGCGAGCGGACATCGACCAATGCTGGGCTGCCCGATTCGACCTGCTTCAGGACGTCTTCACGGAAAGCGCGAATCGACTCGTCGGGTTCGCTGGCGGTGTACGCGGCGCGTTCGTGGGTGGGCATCTCCCGCGTGTATTGCCGACCCTCAGCTTCCCACTTGATGCGGCCACCGTCCAGAATGCGCGTGTCCTCGTGACCGTAGTACCTGAACAGCCACAGCGCGTAGGTGGCGTACCAGTTGTTCTTGTCACCGTAGCACACGACCGTCGTGTGGTTGCCGATGCCGCGTTCTTCGAGCAGTGCCTCAAACGCGGCCTTGTCGACGAAATCGCGTTTGACCTGATCCTGGAGTTCGGTATGCCAATCGAGCTTGACTGCCCCGGGAATGTGTCCGATTTCGTAAAGCAGGATGTCTTCATCCGACTCGACGACCCGAATTGAGGGGTTGTCCAGATTTTCGGCGAGCCAGGCGGTGGAAACGAGCATGCTTGGATGCGCGTATCCCGCGAATTTCTCGTCGGCCTGGGGGACGGTGGCGGTCGTGGTCATGTGCTGGCTCCTGTCTCGTTGACGTGATCGAAGCGGCAAACTATGGCGGATCGCTGGCGTAGCGTTGTGGCGTCAGTTCCAACGCTTTCCTTTGGGTAGTAGTATACAGCCCTTTTCATAGTGCTCTCCGGAGCGGATCGTGGCTTCCGGTGCGTCGTGGCTCAATCCAGGAACAACCGGCAGACGCCGCCCACGTCAGCCACGACGCGTTCGATTGGCGTCTCCCGGGTCGTGTCAATCCGGAGCAGGCGATCGTCCTTGCGGAACCAGGTCTGCTGATGCCGCACCAGGCGATGGGTGTCGAGTTTGATCCGGGCGATCGCTTCGTCGAGATCGCCATCGCTCGCGATCGCCGACATCAGTTGCCGGTAGCCGATGCTGGAAAACGCCGGCAGGTTGGGATCGAATCCTCGATCCAGCAGGCCACGCACCTCCTCGACGAGACCAGCGGCAACTTGCTCATCGACCCGCCGATCGATCCGGGCGTACAACTCGTCGCGCGGCGCCCAGAGTTCGAACCCGATCGCCTGAAAGGGGACGTCGTCCTTGCCTTGTAGTTGGGAAATCGGGACTCCGGTGGTCTCGAACACCTCCAGCGCGCGGACGATCCGGCGCAGGTTTGGGCCCGTTTTGGCCGCCGCCGCCGGATCGACCGCGGCCAGCCGGTTCAGGATCGCCTCAACACCAATTTCCCCGGCTTCGCGTTCCAGTTCCAGGCGGCGCTGGTGATTTGGCGTCACCGCCGGGATGCGCCAGCCCTCGACCACGGCATTGACGTATTGGGCCGTGCCGCCAACGAGCAGCGGGATGCGCCGCCGCGCGTGAATGGCGGCGATGTGGTCCATCGCCAACTGTTGGAACAGCGAGAGTGACATCGGTTCGTCCGGGTCGAGAATGTCAATCAGGTGGTGCGTCGCGCGCGCCCTGTCGGACACAGTCGGCTTGGCCGTGCCAATGTCCATGCCCCGGTAGAACGCCCGCGAATCGGCATTGACGATCTCGATCGGCAGCCGCGCGGCGAGGTCGATGGCCAGACCGGTTTTACCGGTCGCGGTGGCGCCGACGATCACGATGAGTGGCGGTTTGGCGTTTCGACCAGTCGGCTGCGATTGGTTCCCGGAGCGATTCGCGCCTAGAATAGGGTCGGCGCAGATCGCGCGCTCATCCTTCCCGGCTGGAGCATTTTCAGTCATTCCCCACCGCCGTTCGCGAGTTGTCGCGACGTCCAGCCACTCATTCCAGTCTCGAATCCAGGAGTTCAGGTTGCTCGTACGTGTCCTCACCCAATCGCTCAAGATTATCAGTATCGTCGCGCTGACCGCGCTGGCGATCGCGGGCAGCATCTCATTCTTCAACTACTGGAACGATCGCGAACGGTCCGAGGATATCGGTCGACCGGTCACGATCACGATCAGTGAGGACGACGACGGCGCCGCGCTGGCCGAGATGCTGACCGAGGCCGAACTCATCCGGTATGGTTTCCTGTTCGAGACGCGTTTTCGCTTCTCGGGCGACGACCTGCGGCCAGGCACCTATACCCTGCGCCACGGAATGAGCGCATCGGACATCATCGAGGCGGTTAGCGTCCCCAGTGAAGACGACCCGGACGCAACCGTCACGGCGCCAGGCGAGGCGCTCCAGATCACGTTTATCGAAGGTCAGCGGATTGAGCAGTACGCTCAAACCCTTGTCGACGCCGGTTGGGAAGGAGATTCCCAGGAATTCATCGACGCCGCCTACAATCCCGCCAACCCCGGTCAATGGAGCTTCCTGAGCAGCCTGCCCGCGGGCGCCAGCCTCGAAGGATTCCTCTTCCCCAACACCTACGACATACCTTCCAACGCTTCCCCGCAGACGGTGATCGACTACCTCCTCAATGGCTTCGACGCCCAGTTCACGGGCGAGATGCGGGACCAGACGAGCGGTAGTGGACAATCGATCTACGAAGTCGTGACTCTCGCCTCGATCGTCGAGCGCGAAGCGCAGGCCGAGCAGGAGCGGGTCACGATCGCCGGACTCTACACCAATCGCCTCGATCAGGGGTTGCCGCTCCAGGCCGACCCGACCGTGCAATACGTCGTGGGCACACGTGAGAATGAATGGTGGCCCCAACTCGACACCCAACTCCTCGAGGAGGGGTTCGACAGCCCCTACAACACCTACAACGAGGATTTGACGCCAGAATTGCCGGCGGGTCCGATCGCGAATCCCGGCCTCAGGGCGATCCAGGCGGTGCTCTCGCCGGAAGAACATGGTTTCCTGTTCATGCAGGCTCGCAACGACGGCACCGGCACGCATGCCTTTACGGACAACCTGGCCGAGCACGAGCAAAATATCTGTACGTTCAATCCCACAGCCGAAATTTGCGGCGGCGGGTGGAACGATGACCCGGACTTCGCGGTCGTCGTCGCCATTCCGGATCGACGCCTCGTCGAGATTGGGTAGCGAAGGTCATGGCGCAGTTTGGTGGACGGTTGGTCGTCGGCCTGATCGGCGATCCGGTTGAGCATTCGCTCTCGCCACACATGCACAACGCCGCGTTCGAGGCGCTCGGGATCGAGGCCAGGTACGAACTGTGGCCGACCGCCGCCGCTGACCTCGGGGCACGGGTCGAGTCACTGCGGCGGTTGGGAACACTCGGCGCCAATGTCACGGTCCCACACAAGCAGGTCGCGATCCCGCTATTGGACGTGATTTCGGATACAGCCCGCCGCATCGGCGCCGTGAACACGATCGTGCCACGCGATGGCGAGCTTCACGGCGACAACACCGACGCCTTCGGTTTCGGTCGATCGCTGGCCGAAGTGTTGGCCGGTCGCGTTGCCAGTCGGGCGCTGGTGGTGGGCGCAGGTGGGGCTTCGCGGGCCGTTCTCGCCAGCCTCCAGGAGGCCGGGTTTGGCGAGATCGTTCCCGTCAATCGTACGCAGGGAAAAGCGGACACGCTTGCCGGGTCGCTCGACGGCTCGGAGTGGACGGCTATCCTGGTGAACCCCTGGAACGCGCTGGCCGAACTCGCTCATTCAGTCTCCGTGCTGGTGAACGCGACGTCGATCGGGTGGCATGGCGAGGATCTGCCGTTCGACCTAGAGGTCATCGCGGCGTTGCCCGACGATGCCGTGGTTTTCGATCTCACGTACCGATCGACCGCGCTGCTGCGGGCCGCCTCCAAACGCGGGCTCAAGGCGGTCGACGGGCTGCCAATGCTTGTCTATCAGGGGGCCAGGTCGTTCGAGTTGTGGACGGGTCGTACGGCGCCAGTGGACTCGATGCGACAGGCCGTGCTCGCCGAGCAGGCGCGGCGCGTCTGACTGCCGGCACGCAACCGATGCGCTTGACAAGCGCATTGGGTAGGGGATACGCTGCGCGTGTTATGAACGCAACCGCCAAACACCCACCAGTCGCAGAATT
>JACCUV010000283.1 GCA_013698495.1 Chloroflexia bacterium | reverse complement strand
CGCGCCGTGGTCGTCGGATCGGGTCCGATCCGGATCGGGCAGGGGATCGAGTTCGACTACTGCTCGGTGCATGCCTCCCAGGCGCTGCGCGAAAACGGCGTGGCGTCGATCATGATCAACTCCAATCCGGAGACCGTGTCGACCGATTTCGATGCCAGCGACCGCCTCTATTTCGAGCCGCTCGATTCCGAGAGCGTCGAAGAGATTATGCTGCACGAGGCAGGGGGTGACCCGGCCAGGATGGCGCCGATGATCGTTCAATTCGGAGGTCAAACCGCGATCAACCTCGCCCGGCCATTGAGCGAGGCCGGAGCCCCGATCCTCGGCAGTTCGCTCGATTCGATTGACCTCGCGGAGGACAGGTTCCGGTTCGAAGCCTTCCTGCACTTACTCAACATACCGCAGCCCGCCGGCGCGGCGGTCACCTCGCTGCACGACGCCGAGGCCGTCGCCAACCGGATCGGCTATCCCGTCCTCGTTCGGCCCTCGTACGTCCTCGGTGGGCGTGCGATGGAGGTCGTGTATGGCGCCGATCAGTTGGCGCGATACATCCGCAACCAGACATCGCTGACGCCCGAACATCCCGTCCTCGTCGACAAGTACATGATCGGCAAGGAAGTGGAGGTCGACGCGATCTGCGACGGCGAAGCAGTGTTGATTCCCGGCATTATGGAGCACATCGAACGGGCAGGCGTGCACTCTGGCGATTCGTTCGCGGTCTACCCCGGCATTCACCTCTTTCCGGCGGAAGTTGAGACGATTGTCGAGTACACGACCCGGATCGCGCTGAACCTGAACGCCCGCGGCCTGATCAACATCCAGTATGTGATCCATGCCGGGCGCATTTTCGTGCTCGAAGTCAACCCGCGTTCGTCGCGGACGGTACCGTTCCTGAGCAAGGCGACGGGCGCGCCGATGGTGAAGCTGGCAACCGGGATCATGCTCGGCAAGTCGCTCCGGGATCAGGGATACGAGGGCGGGTTGTGGCCGCGCCAACCGCTGGTGGCGGTCAAGGCTCCCGTCTTTTCAATGGCGAAATTGCGTGGCGTCGAGGTGCACCTGGGACCCGAAATGAAGTCCACCGGTGAGGTCATGGGCATCGACCGCAGCTTTGAATCCGCGTTTTTCAAGGCGCTGATCGCCGCCGGTCTGGCGCTTCCCGACAGGGGATCGATCCTGATCACGCTGGCCGACGAGGACAAGACCGAGGCTCTGGAGATGATCCGCCAGTTGTCGCGAATGGGTTTCCAGCTCTACGCCACCGAGGGAACAGCCTCGATGATCGAAAGCAACGGGATGCCGGTCCAGATGGTGACCAAGCGGATCGGCCGCGGTTCCCCTGATATGCTGGACGTAATCCTCGACGGCACGGTCGACGGCGTGATCAACACGCCCGGACCAGCCGACAAAGAGATTCTCGATGGACTCTCGATCCGCCGCGCCGCCGTCGAGCGCGGCATCCCGTGCATGACCTCGGTCGACACCGCGCGGAGTGTGGTCGACGCGATGGAAAAGGCGAGCGCCGTCTACACCGTCGAACCGGTCCAGTCGTATCGACGCGAGAGTTTCGGGTATTAGCGAGAAGGCCGAAACGGGCCGACACGGGCTCGGCCCCTACGAACACCAACCATCTGAGCAATGCATGACGGAACTCGCTTCTCCAACTCAACACCCTACCGGCTGGTCCCGCGAGTTCATTGGCGAAATCACCGCCACCGAACCGGTGATGGGCGATTCGGTGTTGGTCACGTTCACCTCACCGCCCCAGCTCGCGGCCAGTTGTCGCGCCGGTCAGTTCGTCGAGCTGCTGTGCCGCACGCCGCAGTCGTCGGACCCACTCTTGCGTCGCCCGTTCTCGGTCTACGCCACGAATCCCGCGAGGCAAGAATTGACGATCCTGGTTCGGCCGTTTGGCCGCGGGAGCGCCTGGCTCGTCGAACAACCGGTCGGCGCGATCCTGGACGTGCTGGGACCACTCGGCAACACCTTCACGGTGGCGCCGAAGAGCAAGAACCTGTTGATGGTCGCCGGTGGAGTAGGCGCCGCCCCGTTATTGATGCTGGCCAATGAAGCGGTGGCCAAGGGCATGAACGTGACGTACCTGCTGGGCGCGATGAATGCCGGCGGGCTGTTGGCGCCCGGACATCTGCCGGGAGAAGTCGAATACATTGTGGCGACGATCGATGGCAGCGCAGGCCGCCAGGGATTCGTCACCGACCTGGTTTCAGAGTACGTGCAGTGGGCCGACCAGGTCTTCGCGTGCGGCCCGGAACCGATGTTCCGGTCGCTCCGGCGCGAGGTGCTGGCCAATCGATTCGCGGCCAAACCAACCGTCCAGATGTCGGTCGAGCGGACCATGGCCTGTGGAGTGGGAGCATGCCTCGGGTGTATGGTGGAGACACGGCGCGGGATGCGGACCTCGTGCGTGGAAGGCCCGGTGTTCGAGATGGATGAGCTGGCGTGGTGACCGAGGAACAACAATCCGGTGAACAGTGGGTTCCCGACTTCACAGTCGATTTGGCTCCCGACAATCCGCGCGAGCTTGTGCTGCGGAATCCGGTGATCCCCGCCTCAGGCTGTTTCGGGTACGGGATCGAATACAGCGGGATTGTCGACGTCCAGCGGCTCGGCGCTTTCGTCAGCAAGGGCATCACGCCCGCGCCTCGATCCGGCAATCCGATGCCGCGGATCACCGAAACGCCCTCCGGGATGCTCAACGCGATCGGTTTGCAGAATCCCGGTATTCGAGGGTTCATCCGCAAGTACCCGCCGATCTGGGAGTCGTGGCGGGTCCCAGCGATCGTCAACATCTCGGCCGAAGCGGTCGAGGACTACGCGACAATGGCGCGAATGCTTGACGATGTGCCGGGCGTGGCCGCGCTGGAAGTGAATATCTCCTGTCCCAACATCAGCGCCGGCGGCTACTGCTTCGGTTGGGACCCGGTGATGTCGAGCGAGGTGACGCGGGCGGTGCGCGAGGCGACCACCCTGCCGGTGATCGTCAAACTGAGCCCCGGCGCGGTCGATGTGATCGAGATCGCGCAGGCGGTCGAGGATGCCGGAGCCGACGCGGTTTCCCTGATCAACACACTCGTCGGGATGTCAATCGACACGCGAGCCCGGAAGCCGGTTCTGGCCAATAACACCGGTGGTCTCTCCGGGCCCGCCGTGAAACCAGTCGCCGTGCGGATGGTCTATCAGGTGGCCCAGGCCGTCCGCATTCCCGTGATCGGGATGGGCGGCATTTCGGGGCTCGCCGACGCGCTCGAGTTTTTCATGGCCGGAGCCTCCGCGATCCAGGTTGGGACCGCGGTCTTCTCCGAACCGGGGATGCTGATTCGACTGATCGACGATCTTGGCGAGTGGTTGCGAGCCAACCGGATCGCGTCGTTGAGCGACATCGTCGGCGTCGCCAATCCGCGGTTTCATTCCACCACGGTTCGGCACAGCGAGATCGTCGCCGAAATGGTCGGGCAGTGACTGGACCCATCAGCGGTTTCGCTTCGTTGAACATGTTCACCTGGTAGTGGCCTCCCGAGGAACGAGGGACCATGCCGGCCAACGACGCTGACTGTCGATGAATGTGCAATGCACCGCCACAAAGGAGCCAAAGCCTCATGCCAATCGATGTCCTCGCGGCAATGCAAGCCACTGGCGCCCTCAAACACGGCCACTTCCTCTACGCATCGGGACGACATGGCGACATCTACCTCGAGAAATTCGATCTCTTGCGTAACCCGGCCGCGACCGTGGAGTTGTGCGCCGGCTTTGCCGAGCGATTCAGGGATGAGCGGATCGATGTCGTGGTGGGTCCGACGACAGGCGGCATCATTCTCGCCTTCGAGACCGCCCGTCAGTTGGGGGTGAAGGCAGCCTACGCCGAGCGCGCCTCAGAAGGATCGCCAGGTCGTGAGATTCGCCGGGGCACGACCTTCGAGCCGGGAATCAGGGTACTGGTGGTGGACGACATCCTCACCACCGGCGGCTCGATTCGCGAAACCCTGGATGCGCTTGCACAACATCCAATCGAGATCGTGGCCGTAGCGGTGATGGTTAATCGCAGCGCCGGGAAGACGAGGTTTGGAGATGTTCCGCTGTTCGCGCTGTCTGCCCACGAGTTCGCATCGTGGGAGGCCAGCGATTGCCCGGTGTGCGCGAAGGGCATTCCGCTGACAAAGCCCGGAACGACAGGCATTCCTGCCCCATAGCGCCTGCCCACATTGCTCCTATGGTGCACCCTGTTCGCAATGCGTGATGCTCGCAGACTTTGCGATTCGAGATGGGCGGACACATGATCGACCAGATCCGTGAATACCGAGGCGTTGTCGATGGTCGATCACGGCGCCGCCCGTACGGACGGTTCGGGCTAGGCTATGCCTCGTCGCGCTCGTGCTCGAGTTTGGCCTTCAGTTCGTCGCGAAGCTCCACCAGCTCATCGAGGCATTGCTCAATTTGCGACATCGTGTCTTCGCGGGGACGCTCGGCGTACTCGTCCCGCAACTCGATCAGTATCTGGGCCAGGCGCCCGATGGTGCGCACAGTCTGGGCGGGTGATTCATCGCGCGATGGTGAACTGAAACCGCTCATCGACGCTCCCTGGTCGTGAATGCTTCCCGAGTGCAATCTGAACTCCCGATTTCCCGCGGGATCGGGGCGTGCTCGAAATGTAGCACGAAATGCGCCGTTGCAATCGAACCGGTCAGTCTGTAGCCGCATCTGCGAGCGCGGCCGGTACGTTCCCCTCCAGAAGCAAAGCCAGCGCCTCCTCGTCGAGCAATGGCACTCCCAGTTGTTGCGCCTTGTCGGCCTTGCCGCCGGCCTCGGCTCCGGCGATCACGGCGCTGGTCTTTTTCGAGACTGAACCTGTCACGTTGGCCCCAAGTTTGCGCAACTGTTCCTCGGCTTCGGGACGAGTCATGCTTCCCAGCCGCCCGGTCAAAACCAGGGTGAGCCCGGACAAGGGCCGCCCTGTCTCGTAGCTGACTGACTCATCGCGTGTTTGCACGCCTACTTCCTCGAGGCTGGCGACGAGCTCGCGATTCACCTGCTCCACCGTGAAGCCGTGGATCGCCGTCGCGACCACACCCCCGATGCCGGGAATGTCGGCGATGTCGTCGGCCGACGCCTCAAGCAGGCTCGCCAGCGACCCGAACCGATCGGCGATCAGGTTTGCCGTGCGCTCACCGACGTGCTGGATGCCGAGTCCATGAATCAACCTCCATATCGGTTGGTTCCTGCTCTTCTCCACCGCTGCCTGAAGATTCTCCGCGCTCTTCTCGCCGAGCCCCTCGAGTTCGGCGACCGCCTGCCAATCGAGCCGGTAGATGTCGCTGACATCCGCGATCCAGCCGAGGTCGACGAAACGATCGGCCAGATTCGGTCCCAGACCGTCGATATCCATCGCCGCCCGGCTGATGAAATGGTGAATGCGTTCCTTCAGTTGAGCGGGACACGTTGCGTTCGTGCAATAGCGCATCGCAACACCTGGTTCGCGGTGGACGGGTGTCCCGCACGATGGGCAGGCATCGGGCATCTGGTACGGCACTTCAGACCCGGTGCGCCGCTCCTCGATGACTTTCACAATCTGCGGAATCACGTCGCCTGCCCGTTGGACGACGACCGCATCGCCAATGCGGATATCTTTTCGGGCAATTTCGTCCTCGTTGTGAAGCGTGGCGCGGCCGACCGTGACGCCACCGATGTTGACCGGCTCCAGCACCGCCAGCGGGTTGAGCGTGCCTGTGCGACCGACATTGATCAGGATGTCAAGCAACCTGGTTGTTTGCTGCATTGCCGGGAACTTGTACGCGGTTGCCCACCGCGGGTCGCGCGCGACGTAGCCGATTTCCTCCTGGAGATGCAGGTTGTCGACCTTGATCACCGTGCCGTCGATCTCGAAGTCGAGGTCGAGGCGGCGGTCGAGCCACGCCTCGCATGCCGTCCAGACCGTCTCGACCGACGCGTGTCTTTCGGCATCGAGCGAGGTCGTGAATCCAAGTTCGCGTATCCACTCCAGGCATTCGAAGTGCGTGGCCGGGAGCGGCGCGCCGGTTACATACCCGATCTGGTAGACGAAGAGCCGCAATGGTCGCTGGGCGGTGATTGCGGGGTCCTTTTGGCGGATCGAACCGGCGGCGGCATTGCGAGGGTTCATGAATAACTTGCCGCCAGACTCGGCCATCCGGTTGTTGAGGCCCTCGAAATCCGACTTTCGCATGTAGATCTCACCGCGAATCTCGATCGTTTCCGGCATCGGGAAATTTTCCGGTCGGCGCAACTTGACCGGAATCGCCCGCACCGCGCGAACGTTCGCCGTGATCTCGTCGCCAACAATCCCGTTGCCCCTGGTTGCGGCGCGATCGAGGGCGCCATCGACGTAGGTGAGCGCCACCGCCAGCCCGTCGGCCTTCGGTTCGGTCACGTATTCAAGCTCGGCGACGCCGGAAAACCGGATCGCGCGCTGGTCCCAGGCATTGAGGTCGGCTTCATTGTAGACATTGCTGAGAGAGAGCAGCGGTCGCGGATGGGCGACTTCGCCAAACTCGGACTTCGCATACCCACCGACCTGTTGCGTTGGCGATTCGGCGGTCACCAGTTCCGGATGCTCCGTTTCGAGGCGGCGCAGCGCGTTCATCATGGCGTCGTATTCGGCATCGCTTGCGGTCGGCTGGTCGAGGACGAAATACTCGTAGGCGAACTGGTCCAGTTTGGTTCGCAGGTCGTCGACGTCGCGCTGAAGATCGGTCTGTTCCATCGAACGAAATTCCTCCGCCCGGCGCTCTGCGCGACCATTCGGCCGAGCAGGCGAGATGCGAACGCATGTCCTATTACTGTATAGTACAGAGGCAGTCGTTGGGGTGTTCGTACACCGCAACGAGTGTATCATGCTCATCTTTGGTCTCAACCGCCCGGGAGTTTCCCGAATGCCCGGCACATCCCTGATTGAAAACCCGATCGAGAGCGATGCCGACCACCGCTACAACGCGCTTTGCGAACGGGCGTTGGCGTTTGTGCGCGCCAGCGGTGGATCGGTGCATGAGGATGCCCTCGTCCGCCATGTCTTCGGCAACAGCGGCGCCCCGGCGATTTGGCGGCCGCTTCTGCGTAATGTGCTTGCCGATGAGGCCCAGACTGTAACACTGGCCAACGACCACTGGACGTTGATTCGTGAACCGTCGAAGTCCGGGATGCAAATCCTGGATGAGTTCGTGGCGGTCGATGTCGAGACCACCGGATTGAGACCGCTGAATCAACGGATGATCGAGATCGCACTTCTCCGATATCGCGAGGGGCGACTGGTAGAGCGGTATGAGACGTTGCTCAATCCAGGTCGTGAGATACCGGCGTTCATCACCACGCTGACGAGCATCCGCAACGAGGATGTCGAGTTTGCGCCCGAGTTCGGGAGCGTCGCCGATCATATTCTCAATTTCATCGGCGATTCGCTGTTGATCGGGCACAACGTTCGGTTCGACATTTCGTTCATAAATGCCGAACTCAAGCGAGCCAAGCGCGAACCGCTGGTGAATGAGCGGCTCGATACGCTGACCCTTGCGGTGCGCTACCTCAACAACCTGCGCAAGCCAAATCTCGATCGCGTGGCCTCGGCGCTTGGAATTGGTCCACGGTCGGCGCACCGCGCCGGCGGCGACGCGAAGATCACGGCCGAGATCGCCGTGCGGCTGGTCGACATCGCGGCCCGTTGCGGCGTGACCTCGATCGATGGCCTCAAGGCCGGCGCGACTCCGGCGCGGCATCGTCCCCGAGACGACGTCGGGCGCGCCAGATCGTTGATGGACCGTTCCTGGCTCAAGCAGATTCCCCGCAAACCAGGTGTCTACATCATGCTCAGCCATCACGATGAGGTCATTTACATTGGCAAAGCGAAGAATCTGCGCGAGCGTTTGGCGTCCTACTATTCCCAACCTCTGGGTTACACACGAAAAATGGATGGTTTGATCGAGGCGATGGCGCGCGTTGAAACCGAGGTCACTGGTTCCGAACTGCAAGCGCTGATTCTCGAATCGCAGCTCATTCATCGTCACCAGCCGCGATATAACACCGCCATGCGCTCCTCGGAACACTATCCCTACATTCGCGTCGACATCGGCAATCCGTGGCCACGCGTTTCACTCTCGCGACAGCGAAAGGACGACGGCGCCCGATACTATGGACCGTACCGCAGCAGCGGTGGCGCGCGGAAAACCGTGGAGGTCATCAACAGCGTCGCGTCGTTGCGCACGTGCACGCGCACGTTCAAGACCGCGCGCAGCTATGGCAATCCGTGCCTGCGGCTCGATCTCGACAAGTGCCTTGGCCCGTGTGTCGGGCAGACAATTCGCGATCGGTACCAAGGCCGTGTCAGCGAGGTGCTCGATTTTTTGGATGGGCAAGACGATGGCCTGCGTGCGCGGCTGTGGAGTGATCTCGAAGATGCCGCCGAGCGACTTGATTTTGAAAAGGCGACAAAATTGAGACGGAATTTAACCTCGGCGCTCGCGCTGATCGAGGAGCAGGATCGATTGCGCATCGCCGAGCAATCGCACAACGTGTTGTTGGTCCAGGCCTCCGCCGATCCCGAGGCGCGGGAAGTGATGGTCATCCTTCGCGGTCAGATTTGGGCGCAGTTGCGCGTAATCCGAATTCCCGAAATCGAGGTCGATCGCGAGGCGCAACTTCCCGAGCCCCCATCGGTGGAGGATCGGGTCCTGACCTCTACGGCAGGCGCCGCGAGTGATGAGGTCACGGTCGTCGACGGCGTGCGCGTCAACGATCTCTCGGACCGCTTGCTCACGATCATGGATCGCTACCAGAAAACTCCCTACCGGCCAGTGGATCAATACCACGCCGACGAAGTGAACATCGTCAACCGCTGGTTGTTCCGCAACGCCGGTCATCCGTCGATCCTGCCGCTGGACCTCGACCAGGCGTCGGATCGAGGGTATCTGGTGAGCCTGTCGTTGAAGGTGCTGACGCTCACCGACGAGGCCCTCGCCTCCGTCATGCAAGACGCGCTAACAACCAGCAATCCGAACACGGATTCGTAGGGGCAAACCCGCGTGTCCTCCCGCATTCTCGAGGATGTGGACGGTTCGGCCCCTACGAGTTTGGTTGCGGCAAACATGACTCTATGACATCATGCATCCATTACCCGAATCATTCCACTCCCGGTCGGGGAGCCTCTTCGTTGACCGGATCTCAGCTACTTTCACGTACACAACGCAAGGAGCCACAACACTATGGACAGGCGCGATCTTCTCAAGCAAACCGGCGCAATCACGGCCGGGGCGGCCCTCGCCGGCGGCGCGGTTCCGGCGGTCGGACTCGGTGTGGCCGCCGTCGCCGCCCAGGACGCCGAGTTCAATGTCTGGACGACGTATCAGGACGAGCTTCGAAGCGGCATCATCGAAGACATCGGAGCCGCATTCGGTGAAGAGAACGGCGTTGCGTTCGCCCATCGCGGATG
>JACCUV010000355.1 GCA_013698495.1 Chloroflexia bacterium | reverse complement strand
GCGTTAACGAGACCTGGCCCGACGCCACGGAAGGCGGAATCCTTTCCTTGATGTTCGATTTAGCCGACGAACCCGATGTAAGCGGAGGCGGAGGACTGCCCGAACGCGGAGATCGCTTGTCTATCGGCCAGCAATCGCCAACCGGGCTTGCTTTGAGCGGTGTTGGCGCCGATCGAACACTCGGGTCGCAACAGCTTCGGGATATTGAATTTGAGCTGTCGGCTGGTCGCATTCACGCCATCGTCGGCGTCGACGGGCAGGGCCAAACGGAGCTTGCCGAAACCATTGCCGGGTACAGGCTGTCCGCCGGCAGCATCCAACTGGCGGGCCAGAACATCGCGCTGCACTCCGCGGCCGAGCGCGCGGAGGCTGGAATCGGTTTGCTGGTGGACGATCGACTTGGCGAGGCGGCGGTTGGCTCATTCACAGTTGCGGAAAACCTCGCGCTCAAGCGACCTCGGGACGGAAAAATGGAGCGGTGGGGATTCTTTCGCGGGGCGGCGATGACTGACCACGCCCAATCGACTATCGATGGCTGGGATGTCCATCCCCGGGACCCGGAGATTCGATTCGATACGTTGTCTGGTGGAAACATGCAACGTATCCTGGCGGCTCGCGAACTCGACCGAACGCTGAAGGTGCTGGTGGCCGTCAACCCGGTGCACGGGCTCGATGTCCGCACAACGGCGTTCATGTGGCGGCAAATGCGGGTCCTTTGCAATGATGGAGGCGCAGTGCTCTACTTCACCTCCGACCTGGACGAAGCAATCGAACACAGCGATTTGCTCGCGGTCATGTTCGATGGACGAGTCTCGCCAATGACGGCCCCGCACCAGACCAATCGAGGCGAACTCGGGTCGATGATGGTGAACGGCTGGTGAACGCTGTACCCGTCACATCCGGGGAACGCACCCGTCACGACACGCCGGGCGCCGACACGGCGCTGGCGTCGCTGCTCGAATCGCTCCTGGCGATCGCGTTGGCGATTGCGATAGCGGGATTGATCCTGATCATTGCCGGTCACGACCCCCTCAATGTTTTTCCCCAACTGGTAGACCGAACACTTCTGCGTTCGGCCGGACTGGAGGAGGTGCTGGTTCGGACAACACCGCTCCTTCTGGCGGGCCTCGCCGTGCTGATCGCGGCCAAGGCTGGGTTGTGGAACATCGGCGTCGACGGGCAGGTGCTGGTCGGCGCGCTCGCGGCGGCCGTCGTCGGCGGCTGGCTCGTCGATGCGAGCCGCCCCGTGCTGTGGGCGGGAGCGATGCTCGCCGCGATCGTTGGCGGCGCGGTGTGGACAATCGTCCCCGCGCTGTTTCGAGCCTTCTGGGAAATCAACGAGATCGTGACGACGATCATGTTCAACTACATCGCGATCTCGATGAGCGCCTGGCTGGTAAAGGGTCCGCTTCGGGACCAGACCCTGGTCGCGCCGCAGACGCCGCTGATTCCGCCAGAGCTGCGGTTTGTCGGGCTTGGCGACACGAGGGTCCACATCGGGCTCGTTTTCGCGGTGGCGATATGGATCGCGGCGTCATTTTGGTTGCATCGATCGGTCGCGGGGCTCGAAGTGCGCGCGGTTGGTGAAAGTCCGCGCGCGGCGCGGCACGCGATGATACCGGTGACTGTTGTGCTGGCGGTTGCGCTTGTCGCCAGCGGCGGATTGGCCGGCGTGGTTGGCGGCAACGATGTGCTCTCGACCAAGGGCACGTTTCAGGCGGAGTGGTACCCCGGCTATGGTTTGAGCGCATTTGCGCTGGTCTTCCTGGCGCGGCGTCATGTGCTTGCCTTACTACCGGCGGCGCTTTTCCTGGGCATGCTGGCGTACGGGGCCGACGTGATGCCGCGGGCGGCCGGTATCCACTCCGCATTCTTCGCGTTGTTCGAGGGAATCTTGCTGATTGTGCTGGCCGCCTTTCGGTGGCGCCCTTGGCGACGCAAGAGCGGTGGCCACCGATGAGCGTCGAAGCGATCGCCACCGCATTGATCGCCGCCGCGATCCTGACATCGATGCCGCTGATGCTCGCGGCCGTGGGCGAGGCGATCGCGGAACGGGCCGGTTTGCTCAACCTCGGGATCGAGGGTTCGATGCTGTGCGCCGGATTCGCGTCGTTCTGGCTGACGTTGAAGACCGATTCGGTGACGCTTGGACTCCTGATTGGCGCGGCGGTTGGACTTGCTATCGGTCTGGTGTTCGGGACGCTCGCGACCGTGTTAAACGCGAATCAGGTGGTGCTCGGTCTGGGCGTCACGTTGGCGGGGACCGGCGGCACGGCGTTCCTGTTCCGGGAGGTATACGGCTCCGACCAGCCATTGCTTTCCGGTGGACCGGGCCGACCGTTTGAGGGCTGGTTCGATTGGCTCCCGG
Organism: Chloroflexia bacterium; assembly: GCA_013698495.1. Classification (GTDB taxonomy): domain Bacteria; phylum Chloroflexota; class Chloroflexia; order Thermomicrobiales; family UBA6265; genus JACCYX01. The sequence continues at coordinate 2,912 of JACCUV010000355.1, read as the reverse complement.
TGATTGGTCCCGCGATTGGCGATCAGCGGTGGTTCGTGTTTGTGGCCTGGTTCATGGTGCTGGCCGGGCATCTTTTCCTGGTGCGAACTCCTTCGGGATTGCAACTTCGAGCCGCCGGGGAATCGCCGTTCGGGCTGGAGGCGGTGGGCGGCAACGTAACAATGGTGAGAATTGGGGCAGCCGCGATTGGCGGCGTGTTCTACGGGTTTGGCGGCGCGGCGCTGGCAGTGGTTGAACTCGGTTTCTTCAGCCCTGGGAGTACGGCGGGAGCCGGGTTCCTGGCCGTGGCGCTGGCGATGTTGGGACGGCTTTCGCCCTTGCGCGTGGCGCTCTTCACGCTGGCATTCGGTTTGCTGACCGGTCTCGACATCGGATTGCAAATTGCCGGCGTCGATGCCCGTCCAGAGTTCCTGCGCATGCTGCCATATGCTGGAATCGTGATTGGCCTCGTGGCGCTGGGCCGCGGCGTCCGCATGCCGCGCGCCCTGGGGCAGGCGTACGGTGGAATCTCCTCACGCCGGTAGGCAAGGCCGCCGCGACCTCGTACGATTGTGGTTTGCGCTACGCATCGCGTGCGCCCGCACTTCAGCCAGAACCCAACGAGGACCTTGCCATGAATCCCCAATCGCTTTGCTCAAACAAACCCGCGACCTGGTGGAGAGCGCTTGTCCCGTTCTGCCTGCTGGCTTCAGGCATGGGTCTGGCGCCGAACTTCGGATCGGCGGAGGAGACGACCGTCGACCGGGTTGCGATCGTGACGCCGGCCAGCCGAACCAATCAGGGTTGGGACCAGCAAGGAGTCGACAACCTGGTGGAAGTTGGCGAGACGCTCGACATTGAGGTCGAGGTTGTCGAGGATGCCGGGTATGACGACATCACCCCGATCCTGAACGACCTCGCCAGCGATGGAACCGACCTGATCGTCTGTCATGCATCGGGTTACCAGACGGTTTGCCCGGAATTCGCACAGGAATCGGGTATTCCGGTTGTGGTGATCGAGAATCCGGGCGCGGTGATGGACGATTTGATTGCCGACATCGAAACCCAGGCTCAGGAGGCCTCCTTTCTCGCCGGAGTCGTCGCGGGATTGGAGACGAGAAGCGGCAGGGTCGCAGTGGTCGTGAGCGGCGAACCCCCGACCTGGAACTATATGACCGTCGGCTTCGCCGAGGGGCTCCACTCCGTGAATCCGGAGGCAACGTTGATTTACCAGGTGATCGGCGAAGCGGCGTATGACGATGCGCCGAATGCGAAGCGGGTGACCGAATCCGCGATCGCGGCGGGAGCGGATGTCGTGTTCGGGATGGGTGACGGAGCCTCGTTCGGGATGATCCAGGCCATCAATGAGCACAATCAGGACCTTGAGCCGGAAGAACAGGTCTGGTTCATCGACGTGATCGGCGACAAGTCCGGGTCCGATGCCGGGCAGCACCTCCTGACGTCGGTGCTGTTCGACTATCGCGGCGCATACACGGAGTTGATCCAGCAGCTGCGGGAGGGCTCTTTCGGCGAGATCCATACAATGAACCTCGAAAACGACGGCGTGCGACTCCTTCCGTTTGCCGCATTCGCCGATCCGGACACAGTGGAAACTGTCGATGCCGTGCGGGTCCAGATCGTGGATGGCGACATCGTGGTTTCGGCAATTGGCGATGCCGATGGTCTCCGCGAGCGCCTCGACGAGCTGTTCCCGCATTAACCGTGGTCATGGAAGGCGCGCTGGCATGACAACCTGGCCGAGATTTAACATGGCCTCGGGTCCGGTGGACGTGACCGCCGAGACGCTGCGCGCGATGCAGCGACCGGTGCTCTACCACTACGACCCGGCGTTCATCGAGATTTTCGCGCACACGACCGACCTCCTGAGGCAGGTGTTCAACACCAGGTACGATGTCGTGATTGTGCAGGCCGAAGCGATCCTCGGATTGGAATCGGCGGTGGCGTCGCTCGTCGCCCCCGGCGACAAGGTCCTGAACCTCGTCTCCGGCGTGTTCGGCAAGTGGATGGAGGACTTCATCGTCAGGTATGGCGGCGACCCGGTCGAGTTGGCCGTGCCCTACAACGCGGCGATCGATCCCGACGATGTGCGTCGCGTGCTGCAGGCGATACCAGGCATTAAATACCTGACGGTGGTGCACTCCGAGACGCCGTCGGGGACGGTCAATCCGGTGCGCGAGATTTGTCGCATAGCGCGCGAGTTCGGCGTCATCTCGATTGTCGACACCGTCTCCGGTCTGGGCAGCGAACTCCTCAGTCCCGAGGACTGGGCCATGGACGTGGCTGTGGCCGGACCTCAAAAGTGCCTGGGCGGCACGCCGGGACTGTCGCTGATTTCGGTGAGTCCCCAAGCATGGTCGGCGATGGAGGGTCGCGCCGAGCCACTGCGGGGGTCGTTCCTCTCGCTACTGGACTGGAAGACGACCTGGATCGAGCAGCAACGGTTTCCGCACACGCCGTCAGTGACCGAGATCTACGCGCTGGAATCGGTGCTCGAACAAACGCTTCGCGAAGGACTCGAGTCGCTGGTCGGAAGGCATCGGTCAAGTGCGCGGGCCGCGCGCGCCGCGGTCAAGGCGCTTGGACTCGAGCTTTGGCCCGAATCCGAGGAGATCGCGACCGCCTGTTGCACAGCGGTGAAAGTTCCCGATGGCGTGACCGATCGCGACGTGATCGAAACGCTTCGCTCGCGCTACGGAATCATGATCGCCGGCGGCTACGGAGAGTTGGCCGGCAAGCTGATTCGTCTCGGTCATATGGGGCAGGCCGCGCACCCCGCACTGGTGGTGGCCCAGGTCGGGATGCTGGAACGAACCCTGCTTGACCTTGGACTGGACATCGAGCCAGGTTCGGGCGTGGGCGCCGCGATCACCGCCTTCGCGGGCTGGGATGACGCCACACGTACGTATCCGCTT
>JACCUV010000354.1 GCA_013698495.1 Chloroflexia bacterium | reverse complement strand
GTCCAGCACATCGAACTCCTGGCCGGGCCCAGGATCGGTGACCGCCTGGGCCGCTTCGAGCGAGAAGCCGCCGACGAAGACCGCTACCTGGCGCACAAAGCGTTGCTCGTGCGGTGGGAGCAAGTCGTAACTCCAGGCGATCGTCGCCGCCATCGTTTGTTGCCGCTCGGGCAAGTCCCGTCCGCCCCCGGTCAGCATCGGCAACCTGCGTTCCAAACGCAGCCGCATCGCTGCCAGCGGCAGCACCCTGCTTCGCGCGGCCGCCAGCTCGATCGCCAGCGGCAATCCGTCCAGACGTTGACAGATGCCGGCCACAATCGGAGCGCTCTCCGCGGTCAGGGCGAAATCGGGCTGCACGGCTTGAGCGCGCTCCGTGAAGAGCCGGATCGCCTCGAACTTAATGAGGTGGTCGAAGGCGGGCAAGTGGTCTGGCCCCGGTATCGTCAACGCCGAGATCGGATACTCGCGTTCGCCGGCGATGTGCAACCGGGAGCGGCTCGTCGCCAACACCGTCAGGGCAGGGCAGCCGACCAGCATCTCGGCAACGTCCGGCGCGGCATCGGCAACCTGCTCGAAATTGTCCAGCACCATCAGCAACTGGCGTCCCGCGAGCGCGGCGCTGACCTGACGGCCCAGGGTCTCACCGCCGATTTGGCGGATCCCGAGCGCCTGACCGATGCTGGAAAGGACGAGACCGGGATCGCGGACGGACGCGAGCGGGACAAACACGACGCCATCGCCGAACACGCCGCGGCCCGCATCGGCAATATGGATCGCGAGGCGCGTTTTGCCAACCCCGCCCGGTCCGGTCAGGGTCACCAGCGGCACATCGGCGCGACCGAGCAGCGCGACAACGGCGTCGATCTGGGTCTGGCGCCCGATCAACGGCGTGCGCGGCAATGGAGGCCCGTTGAACTGGACGGCCGGCGACACACTATCCATGCGGAACTTCCACACCTTTTCGAAGCCAGATCACACTTTACATCATGTGGCGCCAGGCAGATTTCGTCAATATGCGCACATGCGCGTGGTGGGGCAGACTTTGAGCACTATGGGCTTGGCAACAAAATCCGGGCCATCACCGAGGCGTGGTCGGAGCCGGCATCGGGGCCGATCCAGGCCCTCTCGGTGACCAGGTCGGCCGTATGCCAGATGTGGTCGAAGCGCTTGATCGGAATCATCCGTACCTGGCGCCGGTGTTCGGGATCGCGGCCCGTGCCTTTCACACCAAGCCGGATCGGAAATGTCCAACCACGACCCGATCCCGCCGTCGCGTATGCGTCGACCAGGCCCAGACCCTGGAAACGCGCATATCCTGGATGTCGTGGACTCATGTTGAAGTCGCCGAGCAGCACCGCCGGCGATTCCGCCAACGCCAATTGCCCGAGCCGCATAATCTGGCGCAGCGACGCCGTGGGGAACTTCACCCGGCCGCGGTGCATGATTTGTGGCCGCGGATGGCCCACGATCACCGTCAGCAACAGTGGCCCAATCTCCACAACGGCGTGCACGTCGGGCCGGTCGGCGATCAGTGCCACAATTTCCGCCGAAACCAGCGGGAACCGGCTCAAAATTCCCCGCCCTTCGTAGCTGTCCCCGAAAAACGCGGTGTGCGGATAGACATCTCCCAACGCTTCGGCGAGCACCTGGGCCTGACGTCGATTGAGTTCCTCGATCCCGACTATTCCGGCGTCGGAGTTCCGCAGCGCGTTCAACACCCTGTGGTCCGGCGCGAATCCGTTCCCGACGTTGATCGTCATCACGGTCACGCCATGGAAAGAATCAACAGGATTGGACTCGGTCACGGCGCCGCGTCCTTGTGGCCATTTGCGACCCACCTCTTGAACACGCGGTGCAGCGCCGAAGCGCCCACAATCGGCATTGGTCCAACGTCGAGCTCCACTGGGCTGAGAACAAACGGCACGGTTTGGTTTCCTCCGATCCCGCCGTGCGAGCTGACCAAATTTTCGAACGCCGCGATCTCGTTAGTCTCCTTCCAATACGTGCCAATGAGGAGAATGTCCGGCGTGTTGCGAAAACCGCTCGCCCGCAGCAACAGCGAAGGCACATTTTGGCTGTAGCCCTCCAGCGGGTTGTCGCCATGAACCTGGTTGTCGCGCAGGGCGTAGAAACCGGAACGCCCGATCGCGATCGGACCGCGGTCATCCGTTTCGAGGAGGGCAAAGGCGATTCCAGGATGGTCGATCAGAGTAGGCATCAATTCCTCGTAGTCCGCGTCGATCTGCTCCATAGTCAGTCGAGTGTTGGCCCCGGTGAACGAAACGAGGCCCAGATTCCCAGAGGCGAGGACGATAACCTTTCCGTTTTCCCTGTCCGCTATCTCGTCAGCCAAGTTGGCGTCAGGTCCCAGCGCAACTTGACCGTCGCGCATGCGCCGGCGCAGGGCCCGCTTCATCACCGGGTGGTCGGTCTTGTCGTTCTTGAGGAAATCCGTCAGCAGCACGCTAACCATTTCCCAACCCTCGTCGGGGTTGGAGTCGGAGTGAACAACCTCTGGCCCCGATCCGTTCCCCGAACGGTGTATCGCACTCTCCACCACATCCGACAGTGACTCGCCGTAGCGCTGCCGGAACGTGGCCCCCTGGGTTTGGCCGTGATCGGAGAGGACGACGATGTGGTATGGTCGAGGTGCCTCCTCCGCGACTTTGACGAGCCGCCCGATGTCGCGGTCCAGCAACCGCAACACC
>JACCUV010000328.1 GCA_013698495.1 Chloroflexia bacterium | reverse complement strand
TCGGGTTGAACGACATCCTGATCAACGATGTCGTGATCATTCCGGAAGTCAACCGCCCCTCCGACACCTACGCCATCTCCAAGCGCCTTGTCAATGACAACGTGGCCCTGGGCGTCGGCTACGAGTTGAGCTACTGGAACATCGCAAACTGGAACACCGTCGCCGAGTAATTGGCGGGCAGTGGGCGCTCAACGGCGTGCGCCCCGCTCCAGGTCGAACAGTACGGAACAGGCGGGGATCGTTCCCCCGCCTGTTTCGCGTCCATCGCACTCCGCCGCAACTCGCAATGGCCGATGCACACAAGCCTCACGGTGCATCGCACATGTGTGGGCGGTCACACCAACCCGCCGAACACCACACACCGGGCGGACACGCCATCGACCAAAAGAAGTTGTGAATGATCCGGTAGTGAGTCGATGGCGGTTCGCCCCTACGATTTCGCGCGCCGCCAACCGTCCCGTAGTGGCGGCGCCGTAATCAACTATCGACGGCGCCTTGCAACACTCGGATCTGGTCGATCATGTGACCGCCCGACTCTCGAACCGCAAGGTCTATGTGCATCATCCGTTCGTATGAGAGGACCCGTATGTCCTCTCGACTCCATCACATCGTCTCCGGCGCTGCCACTGACTCTTTCGGTCGTTGCCAGCGAGGACATTGGTGGCGCCACGCGGCGGAGTCTGTTAACGTGTGGCTTGGATGCACGTTGGTTGCCCGGCACGCTGCAGGGCGATTCCGGGACAGATCAACACTGTGCGCAGTCGGCGGCAAGCCGCTCGTAGAAGGGTCCATGAGATGTATATAGGTGGCGGTGTTCTCCTGATCATCATCATCCTCATCCTGATTTTCTGGGTGTTCTAATCCGGTTCGTCGCCCGTTTCGGGATTATCCGCGTCCGCCAGCGACAATGAGCGAGGCGACGCCAGTCGCGTGACGCATCGACGTCGACACCGGGCGGCAATCGTGGTCGCCCGGTTTCTGGTGCTCACCGAAGACCGACTGTTGAAACCGATTCACGGCGGGGCTTCTCACCGCAGTCCGCTAGCCGCGATGACGCCGCGCCCGATGTCGGACGTGACGCCAGTATACGAGCCAACCGGTGACCGCAATCGCCGAGCCGACGCCGCACGCTATCCAGACGACGTTCCACAACGGCCACGTATCCCGGTCGACGATCCTGTGTTCCGCAAGTCCCCACCCCACGAACAGGCTTACGGTCAGAAGCGCGGCCGCGGTCAAGCGCATGACGGTGGCCCAGCTGATCTCGGGACCTGGGCCGAAGGTGAGGAGAACGACGCTTGGCGCCTGATCCTCGATTGAGGGTGTAGGCCATCCTCGACGACTATCGTCGTCTTCGGGATTCAAGCGTCGATCAGGTTCGTCGCGAGAGGCGCCGCAGTTCGGGCAAAACCGGTCGTCGGAGCCGTGCGGATGACCGCATTGTGGGCAGTATCCGTGGCGTGCGAACATGGAGCTGGGCCTTTGGACATATCGGACGCATACCAGGTTGCGGGAATTACTTCAAAGTCTACACAACCCGGTCTGCAAGGAGCGGCACGCAAAGAACCGCCATCGTCGAAACGATGGCGGCTGACACACGATCTTGCGGTCGATGACTATGCGGACGAGTCCGCGGTGTTGCCGATGTACTCCTCCGGATTCGCCTCGAAGAGCTTGCGGCACTCCTCGGAGCAAAAGAAGTAGGCGGTTCCTTCGTGGGTGGTTTGCGCTTCCGCCTGGCTGCTGTCGAACTGCATGCCGCAGACGGGATCGGTCACGTTGGCCATCGAGACATCTCCTTTGGATGTGGTGAATCGTGGTCGAATACCTGTTTCCCTTCGATCGACCGTTCGACCGTTCAATCGTATTATAGGCAACTGAGCGATCCAATGGAATAGCCCGTCGTTGGCAGAACGGTCACTGTCGCCGCGCCGCGCCGCGCAGGACGCCTGTTGGATACTATGAGACCAATGCGATCGCTACCCAAGGAGGCTGCGCCATGTACCAGCGAAATCCACATGATCATGCTCGCGACCGACAGGATGGTGGCGAGCAACCGTTTGCCGACGCCAAAGAGGCGTTGAGTGAGTCGGAAGCCGAACTGGAACGCACGGCGTCGCCGGAGCAAGCCCGGGACGAGACGGAGAGCGACCAGCAGCGCACCGCGCGCCAGGAATCTGAAACCGCCGAGCGGCTCGAACGAATCGGTCATGATGTCGAGCAATCGCGGGAACACGAATAGCACCCACGCTGCGAGATTTTCGCTGCGCTGGCGCCTTGGTTTGACTGAGGCGCCGTGCGGTTCGAGCGCGACAGTCCATGCCGCCAAGTCGTCGCGCCCTGGGATGATGGGGCTAAGGGAGACCGGCAAAAGGCGGAGCGAATCGCAAATTCCGAGTCGTCGTTCGTAGGGACGGCCGGCCGGTCAAGTCGCAGATCTGGCCGGTCACGGTGCAGGTCTGTCCGCCCGTCTCTTAGTGCGCACTACGTACGTTTCCCCAGCTCCCGCAGCACGAAGAGAATGATCACGGCACCGAGGATGGCAACGAGGATTGAACCGATGATGCCGCC
>JACCUV010000316.1 GCA_013698495.1 Chloroflexia bacterium | reverse complement strand
TTGCAGGGAGTCGTGCAGACAGTTGAGTTTCTCGGACAAGGCACGGAGATCAGTATTCATGGCGCTCTGCCGCAGGACTTGATCGCCCGTTCCGAAAGCGAATGGAGCCAAGGTGATCGCATCGACGTGCGCTTGCCCGCTGACCGGCTCTTCGTGTTCCCGGCGGAAGATGTGAGCGTGTGAACGGTACGGCCGGGAAACTGACGAAACCTGCGCTCGAAAGCCCGAGTGTTGGCGCCGCACGTCGATTCAGGGCGAACTGGCTGGCAATCGTGCTGCTTGGGCCAGCAGTTTTGCTCGTGCTCGTGCTCTTCATCTATCCATTTATCTACGGGTTCCAGCTCTCGTTCGACACCGAGTCAGGCGGCCGCTTCGCGAACTACCGCAATTTCTTCGGCGACGCCAGGGAACGCGCGACAATCTGGAACACGTTCCGGCTGGCGCTGCCAGCAACGCTGATCAACCTGGCAGTCGCCATACCGCTCACCTATCGAATGCGGCGCAAAGTGCGAGGTCAACGATTCATCACCGGACTGTTCGTGATCCCGATGACGCTCGGTACAGTGTTGATCGCGCAGGGGATGCTGAGTTTCTTCGGACCCAGCGGCTGGTTCAACAAGACCCTCGAGCTGCTCCAAATAACCGACGACCCGATGCGTCTCGTCCACAACCGAACCGGCGTCATCATCTCGCTGACGATCGCCGAGTTCCCGGTGGTCTTCCTGATCCTGCTCGGGTTCGTCTCGGGAATCGATCCGAACCTGGAGCGCGCGGCGCAAATGCTCGGAGCGGGTGGTTGGCAACGCTTCAAGCGCATCATGCTGCCGCTGATGATTCCGGGCATCGCCACTGCATTCGCGCTTTCGTTCGTGGCAACATTCGCCGTTTTTCCGTCGGCCGTCATGGTCGGTCAACCAGCGGGAGAAACACGCGTGATCGCGCTTGCCGCGTGGCAGGCCGCCTATGAGCGATTCGACTTCGGAGCCGCCTCTGCGATCGCGATCGTCATGGCCAGCATCGAGGTTCTGGTCCTGGTCATCGTCCTGGGAGGTCGAGCCCGTTTTTATCGTGGGCCATCCTCAGGCGGCAAAGGATAAGGAGCACCGAAACGATGAGCGAAACAAGTCACCCCGAAAAACGGACACGAGCAAGGGCGTCGCGGTTTAGCCCAAGCGCCTGGCTCCTATACGCGTTCATCCTCTTCTTTATATCCCTCATTGGAGGCATCTTTTCCACGGTTTTGCTCAGTTCGTTCGCGAACACCTGGTTTGGCGGCTGGCTGCCCGACAGTTTTTCGACCAAGTGGTACGTGTTCGCCGTCGAGGAATTCAATCTTTGGCGGGTGTTGCGAGTCACGCTGATTGTCGCAGTCACTGTCGTCGCCCTGAGCCTGCTTGTCGGCGTCCCCGCCGCCTACGCCCTGGCCCGCCTCAAATTTCGAGGAAAGGGGCTCGTTTTTTTGGTGCTGCTCCTACCGATCATGGTGCCACCGATCACCTACGGCATACCGTTAGCGACCATGCTCTACGAGTACGGACTCGCCGGCAATCTCAGTGGGGTGATCATCGCAAATCTGGTGCCGGCGTTCCCGTTCGTGGTTGTGATCATGGTCCCGTTCATCGAACAAATCGATCCGAACCTGGAACGGTCGGCGTCAATGCTGGGAGCCTCTCGCTTCCGCATCTTTACCCGGGTGTTGCTGCCCCTCGCGATTCCGGGAGTGCTGGCGGCCGGCCTGTTGGCGCTGGTCCGCACAATCGCCATGTTCGAGCTGACCTTCCTGACCGCGGGCGCCTCCAGCCAGACACTGGTTGTGTCGCTCTACTACGCGACGTTCTCGGCCGGGATTCGTCCCACGCAATCCATTAACGCGATGGCTGTGATCTATATGGCGATGACGACATCAGTGCTCATCCTGGCGCTGCGCTTCATCAATCCGGTCCAGATCGTGTCACGAGTGAGGCAGTAGTCACTCCATATGGCGTTCAAGTTCGATGCTGAGCCGTCCGATGAGCGGGTGAAATGCGTGTTGGACGTCTTCCCGCTTTCGTAATGGGCCCCCGAAAACCGCAAACAACGCAAGAATGGGCTATCGCTTCTCGCTCCGGCGAACAAAGTTCATACATCGATTCAGTGCATAAAATACTGCGATGTGTCTCGCAACAGACACGCAGGGACAAGAGACGGAAGACGTGGCAACGCTTTCTCATGGAGGCAGGCTGAGTGAAGATTGCGGATGTGATCGTAACCCCGGTGGCCATCAGGGATGCACCTCTTCGCAATGCCGTTGGTCTGCATGAGCCTTACGTGAACCGGATCGTGGTGGAGCTCGTCGGCGAGGAAGGGTTCTCTGGATTTGGCGAAGCGTCGTTTTCGAGCAGTACGTTCGATGACCTAATGGCGCTTCGCCCTCACATCATCGGCCTCGATCCGCTGAACCTGAATGCAATCCTGAAGGTTGTCGATGGGCGCCTGGGTTTTCCCAACCCCAGCAACTTCGATCCGGTCTTCAGGAATTTCGACCTCACGCCGCGTCTCACGAATCATTTTCTAACTCGCACCTACGGCCCGATCGAGGTGGCTGCTCTCGACCTCTCCGGACAGGCAATGGGCGCTCCAGTAAGTGAGTTGCTTGGGGGCAGGGTTCGGGACGCTGTGCCGTTCAGCGCCTACCTGTTTTACAAGCATGCCGGAGGCGGTGGCGAAGGGGACGACACCTGTCAGGATACTTACGGCGAAGCGATGACACCGGAATCGATCGTGGCCCAGGCGCGCCAGATGATCGATATCTATGGGTTCAAGAGCATCAAATTGAAGGGCGGCGTCTTCCCACCAGATGTGGAGATCGCGACGATCCGGGCGCTGCGGGACGCTCTTGGACCGCACGTCCCGCTCCGGATCGACCCCAATTGCGCCTGGACCGTCGACACATCGCTTGAGGTCGGGACTCAACTGGCGGCGACACTGGAGTATTTCGAGGATCCAACGCCAGGAATCGAGGGTATGTCCGCCGTTCGCAAAGGTTTGCAGGAACGGGGTATAGATATGCCGCTGGCCACCAATATGTGTGTCACCAGCTTCGACGACATTCCCGAATCGATCGCCAGGAACGCAGTCCAGGTGATACTCGGTGATCACCACTACTGGGGTGGTTTGCGCTCGGTCGTTGAACTGGGCCGAATTTGCTCAACCTTCGGACTCGGCTTGAGCATGCACTCCAATTCCCATCTCGGCATCTCGCTGATGGCAATGACCCATCTCGCCGCCGCAATTCCCGCGTTGACGTATGATGCGGATACCCATTACCCATGGTTGCATGAAGAAGATGAGGTGATCATGGGAGGCAAGATCCAGTTCGTGGATGGCAGTGTCTTAGTTCCGGAGGCGCCGGGGCTTGGCATTGAAATCGATCGCGAGGCCCTGCAGCGTGGAAATGAGCGCTTCCAGCGATGTTCCTATCGCGATCGTGACGACGTCGCCTACATGCGGCGCACCGTCGACCCGAATTGGGAAAAACTGCTCCCGCGATGGTAGTTGGCGTTAAGCACTTGCACTTTGGCTTCGCTCCGCATCCACCGATTGAGTCCGAAGTTTGGGCAACCGAACGCAAAAGAGGAGTCCGACCGCGGTACAATGCGAGGCTGATTTGCGACAACCGAAAGGAAGCCTCGCATGACTCGTCAAACTCCTGCCTGGCATCACCCGCTCAATGCCCCAACTCCCGTCGGCGGTGCGATCGCGATCGTGCTCGCATTTTCGACGCGCTCGGCGATTGCGCCATAATCGTCGAACACATCGGTTCGTACTCGGCGCCGGGTCTCGCCGCCAAACCGATCGTCGACATCCTGCTTGTCGTCGCCGACAGCCCCGATCTCGAAGCGGCGGGATACGTGCCGCGGATCAGCGAACCGGTGGCCGGACCCAACCCGCTGTTCGACGGCGTCGAACCGCATCGCGTGTTCAAGGGGTCCGAAATCGATCTCAACCTGCATGTATGGACCCGGGGATCGCCCGAAATCCAGCGAAATCGCGCCTTTCGGGACTGGCTTCGCGCCAACGACGACGATCGCCTGCCCTATGCACGATACAAGCTCGAACTGGGCAGCCACACCTGGGACAACGTGCAGCAGTACGCCAATGCCAAGACTGAGGTGATTGAGGACATTCTGGTCAGGGCGTTCGCTGCCCAACGACCCGCGATGCGGTGAACCGCCGCGATGCGAACTGTCGACGCCCGGACTCTGGTTGTTTGGCGAATTGCCTTTGTAGATAGTG
>JACCUV010000303.1 GCA_013698495.1 Chloroflexia bacterium | reverse complement strand
CTGAGTGGGCCAGGAAATGGTTGAAATACTCCACTCACAGTCAGGGACTGGCCGTGTTCGAGGACGGCAAGCCGCAGACTTCGTGCGCGGTGCACACGATGACCGAGAACGTGCGGGGCAAGGTCTTCCCGATGGGCGGTATCGGCGGAGTCGCTACGTTTCCGCAATCGCGGCGCAAGGGTCACGTCCGGAAGATGATGGCGCGCAGCTTCGAACTGATGCACGAGCAGGGGATGGCGGTTTCGACCCTGTACCCGTTCCGCGATTCGTTTTACGAGCGGCTCGGTTACGCGGAGTTCGCCAAAAACCGGTTCGCGACGCTGAGACCGGAGCATCTCGCGCCGTTGTTGCGGACATCTCTGCCTGGCGAGGTGGAGCAACTGGGCGTTGAGGAGTGTTTCGACGAGTGGTGGGGATTCCTGGAGTCGCTTCAGCCCGAGCGCCACGGGTTCGCGCTCTTCAACACGTCACACACCGTGGAATGGCGTGACGAGAACGAGTTCTGGGTGGCGATGGTCCGCGAGGATGGCATTGCCACCGGGTCGATGTCGTTCCGGATCACCGGTCACACCGAAGCGCTGGTTGCCGACACTTTCTACTACACGACGCCCGCCGCCCGGTATCAGTTGATGGCCTGGATCGCGCGTCATGTCGACCAGGTCAGCGAAGCGGTAATCGAACTTGGCCCTGAGGAGTATCCGGAACTCTGGCACCGCGATCTGGCGGTCCAGAGCTCCACCGAGTACAAGAATTCGTGGCCGGCGCCAATGGGGCGGGTGGTGACCGTGGCGGAACTCGGTGGCATCGCGGTCGGTTCCGATCTCAGCATCGCCGTGACCGTGATGGACGATCGGTGTCCCTGGAACAACGGCGTCTGGACGCTTGGCGGCGAGGGCGGTCGACTCGTGGTAAGGCAAGGCGGCGATTCGGCCTGCCACCTCACGATCCAAGGGTTGAGCGCACTGGTCTGGAGCGGGATCGACCCGGCGATTTTCACGTATCGCGGCTGGGGCGATCCAGACGCCGCCACTCAAGTCACCCTGCGGGCGATGTTCCCGCCGGCGTTCCCGCAACTCAACGAGAAGTTTTAGGGCTCGGTTCTCAGCGGGATGACGCGCTGGTCCTCCCCTACTCGACGACGTTGTAGAACTCGCGGCTGCCGGACTCGACAAGCGGCATCATCCGGCTAAACCACTCTTCCATCCAGGAGCGGGACATCGCCTCGCGGAACGATCCCTCCCAGTCGGCCAGCGATTCGACCTCAGCCTCGGAAACGACGGTGAAGAACGGGCCGGAGACATCGGTCAGGATCCGGAACCGCGGCGTCATCTTACCCTCCTCACGCATCCGCGAGTTGAATTCCTGAAAGAGGGCGACAAGTTCGTCGCCTCGGCCGTATTTCGCCTGGAACACCTGACGTGCTATCAACATGCAACAGTTCCTTTCGCTAACAGAATCTGACACAGCCCGAATGTTACTCACATCAGCAACTCATTGCCATGGGCTTTGGCGATGGCCGCGATTTGCACCCAGTCCGGCTCTTTGGTGGAAGGAGGAGGGAGCGTGCGGCTTTCCGCCGGGACGCTCATCTCGACCACCAAATCCTCGAAGCCGCCAGGAGTGACGATGAACAGCATCCGGCAACCGACGCTGCCTACCGTGTAGCGATGCGGGATGCCTCGCGGACCAAAGAGGTAATCGCCGGCGCGGGCCTTGATCGTCTTGTCGCCGACCTCGAAAACGGCGTCTCCCTCGAGAATCCAGAATCCTTCGTCTTCACGATGATGGACGTGCAGCGGCGCCTCGTCGCCGGCGGGGGCCGTGATTTCGAGGATCGTCATGAGGCCACCGGTATCGGCCGCGGTCGCCTTGATCACGGCGAGGCTGCTGAACCACCACCGGGCTTCTCCCTGATCGCTGGCAACAATTACGGATTCGAGCGTGATTGCATGGCTGTTTTCCTGTCTCACTGTTGTCTCCTTCCGATACATTCGTCGATGGCCTGATGGACGATGACGTACCTCCAGGCGCCTTTACGATCGCGACGCGCCACGTTGATGCTCCCCGCCGCGACAACGAGCGCGACATCGAGAGCCTGGCTGACGGAATGTGGGTCGGCGACGAAGGGTTGGTCGCCTCGCCACGTGGCAAGCGCTAGTCGGGCCACCTCCCCGGACCCGTGCGCCGATCCGCGACCGCTGGTGACGAGCACGGCATCCTCGTCGAACAGTTCGGTCAGGGCGGCGCGATCGCGCATCATCAGTGCATCCTCGAACAGCGTTTCAAGCTCCTCCGGCGTTCGAGCGACAGCGCTCATGACCACCCCTGCTTCGCCCGCCCATGCCGCACTGCGGTCGGTGAGCCCATCCAGCACGCTCGGACCTCATCGTCTCGCGGACCCAGCATGCGCGCCCTACGCCTCAGCCAAAACCTCGTAGTCCTCCATGTTCGGTGGGCCAACCGTGATATCCTGGAGCCGTTGCCTGAATTCCCGCATAGCCTGATCGACGGCCTCGCCATGGTTGTCGTCCCAGATGCTGACTCCTCCGACCTTGTTCGCCTCGCGGTCGCCGATGAAGTAGGCGGCGCGGAACCCGGGGATGCTTCGCAGCCGGGGAGCGAGATGCTCCGTCCAGCGTCGCGCCGCCTCATCGGCCTGCCCTGGTCGGGGTTGGCCCCGCACGATCCGGATGTACATGGTGTGCCTCCATCGTCGATGCGATCCGGCCGATCTCGATCGCCTGTTCCGCCTCCGCGCTACGCGCCAGCTCGCCGTCGGCCACCTAACAGCTGGTTCATGACCGATGGTAGGGGGCGAGTCCGGCTCCGTCCATTCCAGTAAAGTGGTATGTGCCGGGCCAATCGCGGGTGTACACTGCGCCGATGAGCGAGTACGCGACACAGCGAGCCAGGGACAAGATTGCGCGGTTGGCCGGTGAGGGTCTCGATCTCGTGTCGTTCTGGCGAGAGTCGACCGACGCGGTGGCGAGTGTTGTGCCGCATTACATGGGACCGTGCTGGTACACGCTCGATCCGGCCTCGCTCCTGGTCACCAGCCACTACCAGCCCGAAATACCCGAGCTTCCGCCAGAGTGGCTTGCCCATGAGTATTACGAAGACGATGTCCACAAGTTGGCGGATGTCGCCCGATCGGAGCGAGGATATTCCACGGTTCACGAGGCCACAGGCGGCAACCCGAGCCGCAGCAAGGGCTGGCGCCTCTACGTGCAGCCATACGGTGGCGACCAGGAACTGCTCATCGCCCTGCGGACACGCGATGGCGATGCGTGGGGTCTGATGGGCATCTATCGCGAGCCGGGCCAGCTCACGTTTTCGCCGGAAGAAGTCAGGTTCCTGCACGACGTTTCAACACATCTGGCTGAAGGCGCCCGGCGCAGCCTTCTCATCGGCGATGCTGTCGATCCCGAGTGGCCCGAAGCGCCTGGACTGGTGGTGCTCAGGGAAGACTGGAGTGTCGAGTCGCTCACACCTGGTGTCGAACACTTACTCGCCGAGCTGCCCGATGGCGCCTGGGAAGCTCGTGGCAAATTGCCGCCATCGGTTCTGGCGGTGGCTGGTCGCGCGCTTCGCACCGCCGACCGAGCGGATGGGCCTGGTGAGGTCGCGTTTGCCCGAGTGCTCTCGAGGGCGGGACGCTGGATGGTCCTCCATGGAGCCGCGCTCGTCTCTGACCGCACGCGTCGCGTCGCCGTGATCGTCGAACCGGCCCATCCGGCCCGCATTGCATCGTTGCTGATGGCGGCCTATGGATTGACCGGGCGCGAGCAAGATGTGACCCGGTTGGTGCTGCAAGGCAATTCGACGGTGGAGATTGCCGCTCTGCTGGCAGTGACAACGCAGACCGTGCAACAACACCTTAAGAGCATATTCGACAAAACGGGTGTGCGGAGCCGGCGCGAGCTTGTGGGCAAGGTGTTCTTTGCCCACTACGAACCGCGCCTGCGCGACAACGAGCGGCGGGCGCTCGACGGTCGTCCGCTACGGGGTGGGCCGAAGGAGCTGCCCGAGAACGCCTGATCCAAACCTTCGCAAGACGACCCGGCATACGTCTCTTGCGGGAGGCCGCGCAGGTCCTCCCCTACGAATTGTCGGCGTTTCGTAGGGGCCGACCTGTGTGTCGGCCCGCCGGTCACCCCTCGAGGAGCAGATTGACGGGATCCTCGAGCAGGGTCTTGATCGTGACCAGGAAGCGGACGGCGTCGCTGCCATCGACAATTCGATGATCGTAGGTGAGGGCAACATACATCATCGGCCGAATCACGACCTCGCCATCGCGAGCGATCGGCCGCTGCTGGATCGTGTGCATGCCGAGGATGCCGACCTGCGGTGTGTTCAGGATCGGGGTCGACAGCAGTGAGCCGAAAATTCCGCCATTCGTGATCGTGAATGTGCCGCCCTGCAAGTCGGCGAGGGCGAGCTTGTTGTCGCGGGCCTTGCCTGCCAGCTCGACGATCGTCTGCTCGATCTCGGCGAAGGTCATCCGGTCGGCATTGCGCATCACTGGAACGACGAGTCCTTCTTCGACGCCCACGGCAATACCGATGTCGTAGTACTTCTTCAACACCAGTTCGTTGCCCTGAAGCTCGGCGTTCACGTTCGGGAACGCCTTCAGCGCGCCGATTGCGGCCTTCGTGAAGAACGACATGAAGCCGAGGCCAACGCCGTGCTTTTCCTTGAAGGCGTCCTTGCGGCGTGAGCGGAGATCCATCACGGCCGTGAGGTCGATTTCGTTGAAGGTGGTGAGCATCGCGGCGGTTTGCTGCGCCTCGACCAGCCGGGTGGCGATTGTTTGACGGCGACGGGAGAGCCGGACCCGTTCTTCTCGAGCCGGATCGGCCTCGGTTGCCGGGGTCGCCGCCTGATCTGCCGTGGGCGCCGGAGTCGGTTTCGCCACCGGTTCGTCGGTCGATTGAGGTGTTGCGGACGAGGAGGCCTTTCCCGCCATTGCAAGATGGGCGAACAGATCGTCGCGGGTGATGCGGCCGCCTGGGCCGTTGCCCGACACCGCCGCAAGATCGATGCCGTGCTCCTCAGCCATCCGCCGCACAGCTGGCGCCGCGCGGCCGGCCGCGGGGTCCTCGCCGCCATTTTCGGACGCCGCTGGTTCCGTTGTTGCCGGTTGAGTGGCGGGCGGGCCGCCCGGGGCATCGGTCGATTCAGGTTCGGTCGTTGTCTCGGTGTCCGAGCCTTCCACCGCCGCCGGGTCGGGGGCCGCTTCCGGGTTGTCGGCGAGCGGCGCGCCATCGCCCGCTTCGAGTGTGCCGAGCACCTCGCCGACGGTGACGGTGTCGCCTTCCTGGCGCTGGATCGCGCCAAGCACGCCATCGTCCTCGGCGGTGACTTCGAGGTTCACCTTGTCGGTTTCGAGTTCGAGGATTGTGTCGCCGCGGTTGATGGCGTCGCCCTCGCCCTTAAGCCATTGACCGACAACGGCATCCACCAGTGATTCGCCGAGCGGCGGGACCTTGATTTCGATGGCCATGTGTGTGGTTGTTCTCCGTCGTTGGTGCGAACGCGTTTTCGCGTGCGGAGCATTTCCGGGCGGACGACCCTGCACCGCGGTTTGTCAGGTGTCGTTCATGCCGGGGTCCGCCCCTACGAACGTGTCACTCTTGCCGGCGGCCTTTTCGACGAGCCATTCTTGCGTGAGGTCGCGCCGTTGGCCGATCCGCCGGCGATCTTCGAGACCGCGGGCACATCGGCAAAGGCGGCGGCAACGATCGATGCCTGTTGTTGATTGTGCTTGTCTAACGATCCCTCGGCCGGGCTCGAGCTTTCGACGCGGCCGATGTAGCGAATCGGGAATGTCTGCTCCACCAACTCACGCAACCGGGGACGCACGAACAGCCACGATCCCATGTTGCGCGGCTCCTCCTGGAGCCAGATGATCTCCTGCAAGTTCGAGTAGTTGTCGATGACCTTGGAGATCGCGGTGTACTGGAATGGCGCCAGTTGCTCGATCCGGGCCACGGCCACACCCGTCGCCTCCGCGCGATCCGGGCTGCTGTCGAGATCGATCGCGACCTTGCCGCTGCAGAGCACGAGGCGGGTGACCTGCTCGCGGCGATCCTCCGCCTGGGGATCGTCGAGCACCGGCCGGAACGTGCCGCTGGTCAGCTCGGCCGGGGCCGACGTCGCCATCGGGTGTCGCAGCAAACTCTTCGGCGTCATCAGGACCAGGGGGCGGGGATCGGTTTTGAGGCGCAAAGCCTGACGTCTTAGCAAATGGAAGTACTGGGCGGCAGTTGTGACGTTGGCGACCCGCATCGCATCGCGGGCCGACAACTGGAGGAAGCGTTCGAGCCGGGCGCTGGAGTGTTCCGGTCCCTGACCTTCGTAACCGTGCGGCAGCAACAGGACGAGGGAAGGCTCCTGACCCCATTTGGCACGAGCGGCGGCGATGAACTGATCGATGATGATCTGGGCGCCGTTGGCGAAATCGCCGAACTGGCCTTCCCACAGCACCAGCGATTCCGGGGCGTGCACGCTGTAGCCGTACTCAAACCCCATGCACGCATTTTCGGAAAGTGGGCTGTTGTAGATACCGATCGAGGCTTTAGCCTGGGGCATTGCTTCGAGCGGCGAGTGCGGTTCACCGGTTTTGGCGTCGTGCAGCACGAGATGGCGTTGACTGAAGGTGCCACGCGCCGCATCCTGACCCGTCAACCGAATCGGGATGCCGTCTTCGAGAATCGCGGCGAAGGCGAGGGCTTCGGCATGTGCCCAATCGACGCGACCTTCGGCATCGCCGAGGACCG
>JACCUV010000289.1 GCA_013698495.1 Chloroflexia bacterium | reverse complement strand
CGTCCATCGTCTCGTTGAGTTTGAGCAGCGCATTCTGGATCGCGCCCAACGACCCCTGGACGTCTGACTTCAAAATCACGCGGAGCTCGGCCGTCTTGCCTTCCTTGACCTGATCGTAGAGTTCGGTAAGTTTGACCGGCCGGTTCTCGTTGAGCAATGCAACACGACGCGTGGCCGACCGCTGCTCTGCCAACTGGCGGGCGGCCTTTTCGTCTTCGAAGACGAGGAACGTGTCGCCAGCCCTCGGCACATCGACCAGTCCGAGAATCTCAACCGGCATGCTCGGGCCAGCGCGGCGGACGCGTTTGCCTCGATCGTCGAACATGGCCTTGACCCGGCCATAGGTGGATCCGGCGACAACGACATCTCGCAGGTTCAAGGTCCCACTCTGAACAAGCAGGGTCGCGATCGGGCCGCGACTGCTATCAACCCGGGCTTCAACGACGACACCATTGGCCGACTTGTCGGGATTCGCCTTAAGCTCGTTCACATCGGAGACCAGGAGCAGGACCTCGAGGAGCTCGTCGAGTCCCAATTGGTCCTTGGCCGAAACCTCGACGAACGGCACGTCTCCACCCCATTCCTCCGGCATAACCTCAGTCTCGGAGAGTTGTTGCTTGACACGATCCGGGTTGGCTGCCGGCAAGTCGATCTTGTTCACGGCCACCACGAGCGGCACGTTGGCCGACTTGATGTGGGCAATCGCCTCGCGGGTGGTCGGCATCACGCCGTCGTCGGCGGCGACGACAAGCACCGCGATATCGGTGGCCTGGGCGCCTCGTGCGCGCATCGCGGTGAATGCTTCGTGTCCTGGCGTATCGAGGAACGTCAGTTTGCGGCCGTGGGTTTCGACCTGATAGGCGCCGATGTGCTGGGTGATGCCACCGGCCTCACCGCCAGCGACATTTGCCGATCGAATCGCATCGAGCAACCTGGTCTTGCCGTGGTCGACATGCCCCATGATCGTGATCACGGGTGGGCGCGCGCGCGACTCGGGATCGGCATCGTTCTCCAGCCTGCGACTCTCGAAATCTGCAACCACCTGCGTCGCCACGGAGGGTTGCTCGCTTGTTTCCCAACCGAGCGCTTCCGCCACTTGGGCGGCCGTATTGTAATCAACCTGCTGATTGAGATTGGCCATGATGCCAAGCTTCATCAGTTCCCGAATAACTTCGATTCCATTGGTGTCGATATTCTCGGCGAGTTCCGACACAGACATCACGGATGGCAGCGTGATCGGCTCGCGGACGACCGGGGCCGTGCGCCGGACCGCAACTGTGCGGGCGCCGCCTCCACCACGTCGATTGCGCCGCGCGCCGCCACCTCCGCCGCCGCGACGTCCACCGCCGCCGTTAAATCTATCGGTCATCAACCAGGCTCCTTCACATCTGCCGCGTCATCCCGAGCCTCACCGATTGAGGAGTGACTTGCCGCATGTTCTTTGACTATTTCAAGCGTTTCGGGGGTCATTTGCATTTTCAGGGCACGCCACAACAGTGGGGTTGCGATGACGCGATCCCAGCAGCCCGCTTTCTCGCAGACGTAGGCGCCGCGGCCATTCAACTTGCCCGTCGGATCGATTCTGACGTCGCCTTCCGGTGTCCGCACGATGCGCGTGAGACCGCGTTTTGAACCGCTTTCACGACACGACACGCATGTCCTGACCGGCACGTGTTTGATGCGCAGCGGTTTGGACTTTTTGCGTTGAGACTTGTTGTCCTGTAGAGGCATGCTCATTCTGCTGCCCCTTTCAGGACAATCGCGACTCTGTGGTTGCGCCGATCTCAACCGCGTCGTCGCTAGTATCACTTTGGTCGATCGCGTCGCCGTCATCGATCTGTTCGGCCGCTTCAGCCGCTTCGGCCGCTTCGGCCGCTTCGAATTCTTCGCTTTCGTCCAGCGGCAGTCGATCTCCGGTCGCCTTGTCGAATCGGGCACGCAAGTCGCGTTCGTAGTAGACCTCAACCACTCCATCGACGATATCGACATCGACCTGACGACGGATCAACTCATCCGCGAGTGGACCATAGGTGGCGCCGCTGAGGGCGATCATGCCGTCGGCCTGAACGGCGCGAGGCTGGCGTCCTTGCCAACTGAAGTCGGGCATTTCGTCGGTTGAAGGCTGGGCGCTGCGGAAGAATTCACCGCCGGCCTCCAGCAACGACTCCGGTCCCTTGATATCGATCCTCCAACCGGTCAATTTGTAGGCCAGGCGGGCATTTTGGCCCTCCTTGCCGATCGCCAACGACATCTGGTCGCTGGGAACGATCACGGTGGCCACGCGCTGGTCGCCGGAATCGTTCAGCGACACGTTGGTCGGTTTGGCCGGACTCAAGGCGTTGGAAATGAACGACGCAGTGTCCGATGACCATTCGATGACGTCGATCTTCTCGCCGTACAGTTCGTTGACGATGTTTTGGATGCGCACCCCGCGGACGCCGACGCACGATCCAACGGGGTCGACCTTGTCCTGGCGCGCAGCGACAGCAACCTTGGAGCGCAGTCCCGGTTCGCGGGCAATCTCCATGATTTCTACGGCGCCAGTCTGAATCTCGGGCACTTCCTGTTCGAAGAGTCGGCGAATCAATCTCGGATCGGATCTCGAGACGATCAGTTGCGGGCCGCGGGCGTGGGCGTTCACTTCGGTGAGTAGCACCTTGACGCGCTGGTTCGGCCGATAGCGCTCGGAAGGCACCTGTTCCCGTGCGGGCATCACGGCCTCGGCCTTGCCGAGTTCAATGATCACGGCTCGGCTGTCCGCCCGCTGCACAACACCGCTCAGAACTTCGCCTTCCTTGTCCTGGTACTCCTTGTAGACGGTTTCGCGCTCGTAGTCGCGAATGCGGGTCTGGACGACCTGTTTCACGGTTTGAGCGGCGATACGTCCGAAGTTCTCCGGCGTGCGGGGAATCTTGACGACGTCGCCGACGACCGGCGCGGCCGAATACTCGTGTGCATCTGCAACGTTTATCTCGGTGTCAGGGTCCGTCACAGAC
>JACCUV010000263.1 GCA_013698495.1 Chloroflexia bacterium | reverse complement strand
TCGCCACGCTTGAATCGCAGCCGGCAAGCGTCAATCCGGGGACGACGCCGGAGCAATCGCTCGCCAGCGGCACATTCCGGTACACAATCACCGGCGCCTCGCGCGGCGAGACGGTTCCAGAACTACCGGAGATCAATTCTGTCGGCGGCTACGGCGAGTGGGTGGTGCTCTCTGTTTACGGCGAAAACTGGAGCGACACCGAACAGGTCTTCGACATGAGTGAGTTCCAGCTCTTCGCCGATGGCGAGGAGATCCTGATCGATGTCGGCAACGAATGGGTTGGCGGTTTGCTCGGATACACACCGGCTTACGGCAATACCGACGCCATTCTCTGGGCGGCCGATGAAGGGCATGAGTTTGCCCTCACCTTCCTCGCTCCACCGGGCGCCCAGCAGTTGACGCTTGTTGCCGGCGACCAGGCGATCGATCTGAGCGCTGCCCTGACCGAGCCGCGGCCGTTGGCCCAGAACGCGAGCAATGCCATTCAACCGGAGCACATCGAGGTCGATGTCGTCGAGGTGGTCGATGCCGAGACGATCGTGATCGAACTCGATGGCATCGAGCAAACGGTTCGTTACCTCGGGCTCGATGTGCCTACCGATGACGATTGCTACGCCGACGATGCGACTGCCCTCAACCGGGATCTCGTCGAAGGAAAAACGGTGCGGCTGGAACGACAGGCCACCGATGTGGATGCCCGCGGCAACTGGGTGCGCGATGTCTGGGCGCCGGCGGCGGACGGACGCTTCTTCCTGGTTTCGGAAGAACTCGTTTCCGAAGGCGCGGCCACGGTCGGAATCAGCGAGCCGAACACCCGCTATGAAGGCTGGTTGCTCGGGTCGCAGTCGGTCGCCAAGGCCGAGCAACGCGGCCTGTGGGGCGCCTGCGCCGGAGGAGTTGGGGAGATCGCGACTTCGCCGCAGGTTGTGGCTCCCCGTCCGGATCGAATCACGGCGCTTCGCAAACCTCCAATGCACATTACCCGGATCTCGTAGGGGAGGTATCCCCGGCACAAAGGACACCTTGACGGTCGCGATGCAGGGATGTCCGCCCGTATAAGAACGACCGGCAAAAGGCGGAGTGGGGCGCTCATTCGTTTCGTCGGTCGTCGGGGTGGACGGCCGGTCACGTCACGGAACTTGCCGGTCATGGCGCAGGTCTGTCCGCCCGCCTCTGTGTGAGTGGGATCACCAATTGCCGGTCGCACCAGGTTGGCGATGGGTCGCTTTCGCGTTCTGGCAGATTGTCGAAACGTCGACGACACGCTACGATCATGCCAACGTCGACGTGAGATATTGGAACATCCGGCATCCATCCCAGGAGACGAACGACCCACAATGCGCGGAATTGGCATTTTTAGCGGCGGCGCCCACCCTGACCTCGTGACCGAGATCTGTGCGATCCTCGGACTTCCGCTCCATACCACTAACATCACCCGCTTCAGCAACGACTGCCTTCACGTCCAGTTGCAGGCAAATTGTCGCGAGCAGGATGTCTTCATCATCCAACCCCTGTGCCCGCCCGTGCAGGAACACGCGATGGAGTTGATGCTGATGCTGGATGCCGCCCGCGGCGCTTCAGCGGCGCGCATCACCGCCGTTATCCCCCACTACGCCTACGGCAGATCCGACAAGAAGGACGCGCCCCGCATCTCGATCGGCGGGCGCCTGGTCGCGGATCTGCTTAACACCGCCGGCGCCGATCGGGTCCTGACGATGGCTCTGCATGCGCCCCAGGTCCACGGGTTTTTCAGCGTACCGGTCGATCATCTCAATGCCCTGAACGTGCTGGCTGAGCACTTCCGTGCGCAAGACCTGGCGAACACGATCGTCGTCTCGCCGGACCTTGGAAACGCCAAGAGCGCCACCCAATTCGCGCGCACACTCGGTCTGCCAGTGGCCGCCGGCAACAAACAGCGGCTCGCCGACGATCGGGTCGTGATCGATGCGATCGTTGGTGATGTTGCTGGCAAGAACGTGATCATCCTCGACGACGAAGTCGCGACCGGCGGCTCGATCATCGAAGTCTTGCGAAAACTCAAGGAGCTGAATGTCCGGAATGTTTCCCTGGCCTGCACGCACGGTCTCTTCACCGGCAACGCGATCGAGCGTTTGGCATCCTGCGACATGGTGGAAATCGTGACGACCAACACTGTCCCGATCGCCGCGGAGAAGCGACTCCCGAACATGACCGTGCTCTCGATCGCGCCCCTGATGGCCGAGGCGATCCACCGCATCCACGAGGGCGAATCCGTCAGCAGCCTTTTCGTCAATTCATTCTAGAATGGGGACGTCAGGCAATTGACGTTCGTAGGGGTCAACCCCGTGTTGACTCTGGCCCCGACGTACGTGTATCGACGTCTGGAGACACAGTTCACGGCCGCACCTCACTCTTCGTGGCGACCATGTATGGTGAATGCCATACGGAATCGGACCACCCCACAGTCGCCCTGGTAGTGGCCGCGCCGTGTGCTGGTCAGACGTGGAGAATGTGATCGAAGGCCGCATCGTTCCGACGACATGCACATCCTGAATGTGGGCAACAATGACCACAGACCCAACTGCCAACCACTTCGTCGCCGCCATCCTCGAAATCCTCGAGGAAACATTCGACACGCATCACGGCCTCTTTCTCGATGGCGGCGACTCGATGTTCGAAACCCTCGCCGCCGTCACAGCCGGTGAGGCCCCCCGACCGGTCTCGGCGTCGTGCGCGTCGATTGCCGCCCAGGTTAACCACCCCGCCTACTACCTCGACGTCTTGCGCGAGGAGTTGGATACCGCCAAGGAACTGGAAAGCATCGACTGGAAGCAGGCGTGGACGATCGGCCCCGTCAACGACGAGGAGTGGACCGCGCTCGTGGCCGCTTTCCGAACGGCCGCCGACCGCACAATGGCCGTCCTGCGAGGCGTCGCAAACTGGGACGAGGACGCGGCCTTCGGCGCCGTGGCCATCGCCGTCCACACCGCCTACCACCTCGGCGAAATCCGCCAGGCCCTCTGCACGATCCAGAACCGCGAACAGCTCCGCGAAGCCGAAAGCGACTCAAGCGCAAGCTAACCCACTTACTATTCGGCTTCCGGATAGCGTATAATCACCTCGCCGAGGAGACGCGATGCCACCGAAGTACCGCAACAAAAACACGGAGCGGTTGGCAAACGGGCATCGTGTGCGGTCGCTTTCCGGCATCGCGCGGCAGGCAGTGCGGCGTCTCGTTGCGTTACAGGCCGCTACGTCATTGGAGGACCTTCGCTCGCAAAATGGCAATCGCCAGGAAGCGTTTAAAGGCGAGCGCGCTGGTCAGTACAGCATCCGGATCAACGATCAGTATCGGATTTGCTTCGAGTGGCCCGATTCGGAGCGAGAACCGTTCAACATCGAGATCGTCGACTACCACTAGGAGGCCAGCATGGCCAGGTTTGCATTCCACCCAGGTGAATATCTTGCGGAGGAGCTGGAGGAACGTGGTTTGACCGGTTCCGATCTGGCCCGGGCGCTGAATATCCCACAGAATCGCATCTCCGAAATTCTTAACGGCAAGCGGTCTGTCACGGTGGACACCGCGCTTCGGCTTGCCCAGTGGAGCGGGTCATCGCCACAGTACTGGCTCAATCTCCAGCAAATTCACGACCTGCGGATTGTCGAAGACCGAATCGGCCACGAAATCAGGCGAACCGTCGAGCCAGACGCCAAACCCTCTGTTGCCAATTCGTAGGGGTCAACCTCGCGTTGAACCGATTCAAAAGCATACGGGCGCATCGGGTAGTCACCGTCGTACAC
>JACCUV010000238.1 GCA_013698495.1 Chloroflexia bacterium | reverse complement strand
CTGGCCATTTGCGTACCTCCGTAACGAACGTATTGAATGCGTACCTTTACTCTTCCAAACCGCGCCCTGATATAGTTGACGCAGTGAGAGGAGGCGACCATGGTCACCACCAACCGGCGGACGCGGCGCGGTTCCCGCCCGGAAACATACCGCCCGCCCCAATCGAAATGGATCACCAAAGAGGAAGGCGTGGAGCTGCTCGACCGCCAGGCTCGCAAGTACCTCGGGATGAGCGGCCCCGAGTTTCGGGACAAGTACCGCTCGGGTGAACTCACCGACAACGACCATCCTGAGGTGACGCGTGTTTCGTTTCTGATCCAGCTTGCGGAAGATTAGGAGTGGCTCCTATTACGCCGTATGAGGCGTATCGGAGCTACTTCGAAACAATGCAGTCGGCTGTGGGGTGTATCACCCACAGCCGCTTTGTTGGTCGACTCCCTCACCTGCCTCAGATCAACAAAACCTATACACTCCCGCTCAACGACGGGGAACCTGTGTCTCTTCGAAGTTCTCCTGGAGTTGTGTTCTCCGCCGGACAAAAGTTTCGAATCATTGATGACAATCCTGTCGAGCGTGGACAATATAGGGCCACGACGATCCAATACTGGTACCAGTTCGCCACGATGGACGGGTCGAAGCCCTTTACTTGGCACTGGACACCAGAGACGCGCGATCCCGGACAGCGTCGCTTTCCTCATCTTCACATCGGAAGTGGGCTGGTTGATCCGAACGGACCATTCTTGCCCGATACGCTCAGCGGGAGGCACATTCCAACCGGGCGAGTTTCGATTGAAGCAATCGTGCGATTCGCGATAGAAGAACTGGGCGCCGAACCCGTTCGTCAAGATTGGGACGGCGTGCTCGCCGAGGGTCACGCTTCGTTCATTCGGAATCGGCGACCCGAGCGCTGATCTCGGTGGCCCGATTCCGACCCGCCAAAGCGTTCGCTGGATAGGGACCCTGCCCAGTCGGCATTTGCGGGCATAACAAGCTTGGCTCAACTTGTTGCATACTTCTTGCGGAGTTTCCGCGGAGCGCTTCCGCAATGGGTTTCCCCGCAACCACGGGAGTTTTGGGCTTTTTGTCTTTTTGCACTCGAAAACGGCAGATCGACGTTTTCAGGCGTGTTGTCGTACTTATCGACAGCGTTGTCGCAGGCGACTACGGCATGGCTAGCCCGTTCGGCAAGTGCGCCGCCCCAATCGAGCCGTTCACCCAAGGGCGATCCAGCCGCTGACGATGCCGACAGCGAAACCGGGCGCCTACCACCGCGCGAATGGCGGAAACATCAACGACCAACGACACGGGACTGGCGCCTTCCTCCGCGGTTGGCGGTCGCCATCACTCCTGAGGCAAGTCCGATGGCAGTGAAATCGGGTCGCGATTCGTCCCGCCGCGACGGCCGAGCAGCGCGTACATCCCCGTGTACGTGTACTTGACGCCAAACTCTGCCTCAGACCACAGCACAGCCTCGCTCACGGTCCGGAACTGGCCGCTCAACGAACGCGCGACGAGATCGGCGATTTGCGCCTCGGTCAGGCGCGATGGCCTACCCGGCGCGGCGTGTCCCGGTGTGCGCATGAGCACGGATTCCAGCCCGCCTTTGCGGTACCACGAAACCCAACGCTGCACGGTGCGGTAATCGACGCCGACGGCGCGACCGGCCTCTCCAATCGACGCTCCGCCGCGAAGCAAGTGAAATGCCTGGAGTCGCGCCCGGCGATGCCCATTGCGCTCGCGCTCGACCAAGGACTTAAGGATTTCCGGTGACTCGGACCACTCGACGATCAATGGACGACCTCGCATGGCTGTCTCTCCCTGGATTCGCCACTCGTTTCCTTCGGTGGCTCAAAAGGCGTCGCCATCGGACGAGCACACCACTCGCGGATGGCTGACAAGATGAGGACCCAGGACCCAAGACCCCTGACAGCGGCTGTCGTTCGCATTCTCCTTCCTTGCGGAAGGGTTTACATATTTTCATGCCTATCGCCCGCAAGCGCAAGATCCCGGGGACCGAATGCACGGGGCAAGAGATCGGAAAGTCGAATTTCTTCCACCGAATCGACATTGTCCAGGAGGATGTACATCTCCCGATCGACGGGTTTGAACTCGTTCATGACCTGGCGACAGGCGCCGCACGGGGTAGCGCCAGCCGCTTTTGGCGCCGAGATCGCGACAGCGAGGATGACCCGATGACCACGAGCCGCCGCCGACTGGATCGCCACGCGTTCCCCGCAATTGGTCAAACCGTAACTGGCATTCTCGATGTTGACGCCGCTGACGATATCCCCACTCTCCGTGAGCGCGGCGGCTCCCACCGGAAAGCCGGAGTACGGGACGTAGGCGTTCGCGGCGGCGGCGCGGGCCGCGGCAATCAAGAGCGCCTTCTTTTCCTCCGTCAACGCGGCGGCGACGGCGTTCGAGTCAGCGGCAGTCATCGCCAATTTCCCCTTCTCGCACGGTCAGCGCAACCCCTTTTTGCGTCACGGATGGCGCCTGCATGCTGGTATTCTGCATGGAGCACGGCGCATTGCCAACATTGGACTGTGGATTGTCCCACCGGAATCCCGGTCCAGGTTCGCCAACCCGCGAGGATAGAGAATGACGGAATCGTACGGCGCCGGGTCCAGAAACAGTCCCCATCAGGATCCGATTCGGCATGGGGCGGCGGTCTTCATCGGCGAAGTGCTCGGCATCACCGACTCGCCGGACTATCTGGCAAGCGACCTCTCCCCGATCAAGCGCGACGCCAATGCCTCGATTTACACGATCCATCTCGACTCGTCGGTTGGGCCGGCCGCGTTCATGGTCTACGCTTATGTGCTGGAAGAGCGCGGCGGCGATGGCCGCACCGGCAAGGAAAACTTCGACCTGGGCCTGGCCACACTGCAAAAAGCCGCCGAACGATCCACCCCTGGACCACGGTCGGTGGCGCACGCTGAAACCGGCGATTTTGGCTTCATCCTGGCCACCACTCCCGGCACGTACCGAGCGCTTGCCGGCGAGTCGGAGGCGTCTGACGCGCCGGGGTCAGCGCCAGAGGAGTTCATCGGGCGTGAAGAATCTGACCGGATTCGCGGCGAACTGGCCCAGGAGTTGCTGCGAATGCTGCGCGCCGCGAATGCGCACGCCTCGGATTGGTTGAGCGCGGTCCAGATCGCGAGTCAATCCGACATTCCCGATGAAGGGGGGATTGACGATCTGCTCGAATTCACCGAAGACGAAACCGAACTCGCGCTGTACCTGCTCGACGACCAGTCGATCGGCAACCTGTTGCGCGCGCTCAATCTGCTGGTGGCGACTGCCCAACAGCACACGGCCAAAGCGCTGGAAAACGAACGTTAGCCCGGATCGCGAAATGGTTGGCACCTACCGTCTTGGTAGGGCTGCGGAGCTTGCTCCGCCCGTCTTCCGCCAAGATCGTCAACCTTTGTGACACCCGCTCTAGCCCGGACGACTCAATACGGGCGCTCAACTGGTAGTTGCCGGTCTTGCGCCGGCCAATGAATGCGGGACGAATTACGGTCAAAAAGGTGCGCGTTTGCTTAGCGTCCAACCAACGCAAACCTCGCGTCATCGGTCGTAGAGGCGGACGGCCGCTTGCATACCGAATCGAGCCGGTCGCGATACAGGTCTGTCCGCCCGTCTCACTGTCGGTGGCATCGCCAATCGCCGGTCGCTCGTGGGTTTCGCCTGCGCCAGAACGACAACCCGCTTCCAACATCGATGAGGGTCAACAATTCCCGCGCTCCCTCCGTCCTACAGGCTTGCCGACTGTTGAATCGCTTGAAGGCGGGCGATCAGTTCGTCCTCGGTGTAGACCACGCCGAGCGAGCTCTGGAGGCCGCCAACAATGAACGAGTTGACGTAGAACGCCTGGTTCTCGATGCCGCCGCGGGCGGGATCGGGTTGCTGTTGCAGTCGAATATCGGTGGCCAGGCCGAGGACGCCGAGGTAGCGAGTCGGATCAACCCGCTTGTTCAGGCAATCCATGAATCCCGCTTCCCAATTCGTGCCGGAATCCTCGCTTACCTGGCAGACGTAGACATTGGCCCACTCCAGGGCGGCAAGATCGGCGTCGTAGATTTTGCGGGCGGTGATGTCGTTTCGCAACTTGTCGTTGATGGGTTCGCTCTCGTTTGGGCAGTAGACATCGAATCCGTGTTCCCGCAACGCGCCCGCGAGCCACAGGTTGTAGCGAACTTCGGCGGAGACGAACATCGGTCCACCCAGGTACACGTTCATCCTTTGCGCCTCCGACTCCGTGCGATCACGACCGTTCGAGTGAACCATAGCGTGCTTGCCACTCACCGGCTTGGGTGTCGGGAACACGGATGAAGATCGCGGTGGCGTCGGCGAGGAGCTGGCCATCGACGTCGCGGCGAATCTCGCCCCGCATCTCGATGCCGCGACCGCGATCGTGCACCAGGAAGCCACGCGCCATGGTGCACTCGCCCAGGACAAGCGGTTTGCGGTAGCGGGTGGTCAATTGTCCGGTGACTGCCCAGATGCCGTGGCGGTACAGCGACCAGGCCATGACTTCGTCGAGCACGGTGGTGACGATGCCGCCGTGGACCATGCCGGTGTAGCCCTCGGTCCGCGCGGATGGCACGAACTTCGTCAGCACGCCGTCGCCATCGGGATCGGGGACCAACTCCAGGTGCAACCCGTGCACATTGAGCCGACCGCAGCCAAAACAGTTGTGATCGATGGCCGCCGTGCCCTGATTGACATCACGGTCCGGGATGAAAGGCATTCGGGACTCACTCCTCCGCGAACACGCGGCGGGCGACGCCGGAGAGGACCTCGCCGGCGCCGGCCTCGATCCGGATATCGGCGATGTCGTCGAGCGGCGTTGGCGAGAGGTTGACAATCACCAACCGCGCGCCGTGTTCCTTGGCCAGCGCGGGCAGCCGCGCGGCCGGATTGACCACCAGCGAACTCCCGACCACGAGCATCAGATCGGTGGTTTTAGCCACGGCATGGGCCTGTCTCAGAGCACGTTCGGGGAGCGGTTCGCCGAAGAGCACGGTTCCGGTCCGCAACACCCCGCCGCACGCCAGACAGCGTGGGTCTTCCTCTCCTGCTTCCAGACGCCGCTGGATTTCGAGTCCGCTCCAGATCCGATCGCATTGTGTGCAACGGAGAAGATGGGTGGCGCCATGGAGTTCGATCACGCGGTCGTCGCTGTTGCCGGCTTTCTGGTGCAGGCCATCGATGTTCTGGGTGACGATCGCGAGCAAGCGGCCCGCCGCTTCGAAGCGGGCGAGCGCCTCGTGACCGGCATTCGGAACCCTGGCCAGCATTTCCGGGTAGCGGCGGCGTCGTTCTTGCCAGTGCTCGATTCGGGCGGCTCGATCGGTGCGGATCGTATCGATGTGCGGGATGGCTTGCTGAGCCCAGACGCCGTTTGGTCCGCGGTAGTCGGGGATGCCCGATTCGGTGCTGATGCCGGCCCCGGTGAACACGGACATCCGCTCGCTGGCGCGGACGAGATCGGCGATCCGGTCGAGATCGCGCGCCTCGACATGAGGTTTGCGCAGGATTGCTTCCGTTTGACGATCCGCCACTGTTTCCGAGACTCCACTTCCGCATCCGAGGCGCTGCTCTTGCGCGCCGTTGACTCCATTGTCGCCTCGATCCGAGGTCGATGCCTATCGGTCATCCTGCCAGGGGCGCAGGGGACCGCTACCCCTCGACGGCCCGTTTGATGAATGTGGCGATGTCGCCCTGAAGCTTTTTCAGGGCGCCCTTTTCGACGTAGACCATGTGACCGACCGGGAACTCTTCGAGGGTCAGACGGCTGTGGGCATCGGCATCGAGACCCATATGGTTCAAGGTGTAGAGCGTGGCGTAATACGGCGTAGCGAGGTCGTAGTACCCCGATGCGACGTAGACCATCATGTAGGGGTTCTTGGCCATCGCCTCGCGCAGGTGGCCGCTGGTGTCCGAGTAGCCGTCCTTCGCATCCCCATACGTCCATTCGAGACTGCGCAGGATGTGATACTCAGTGTCGTTTTCGTACCCGAGTTCGGCGCGGAAATATTGGTTGAGGGTGGTGGTGAATGGTGGCCAGATCACGTTCAGGCTGGGGTCGTAATCCGGCTTCTCGGAGACGCCCGAGCGATCCTTGCCCGTGTAGCGGCTGTCGATGCGTCCCACAGTCAGGTGATCGGACTTGAGCAATTCCTTGCGGAATGCCTGGATATTGACGCGCAAATTGGCGAGATCGAGATACTCCCGCGAGAGTCCGGTGTAGGCCACCAGTCCGTTCAGGACCTCGGCGCGTCCGCTGGTGTCGAGCCGGTCGCCCAGCGAGAGGGCCGGGACGTAGGTTTCTTCGGTCCAGGCTTCGACCTCGTCAAGGTAGGTGCGCACGTCCATTTTCTTGTGTCGAGTGGAGACCTTGCCGTGATACCAGGCGGTTGCGGCGTAGGTGGGCAGGAAGAGTTGATACGGCAGGTCGTTCCCGACCTGGAAGCGGGCCGTTTGCATGTTGAGAATGCTCGAAATCAGGATAATCCCGTTGAAAATGATCCCCTTGTCGGCCAGGAACCCAGTGAGACCGGCCGAGCGGTACGTGCCGTAGCTTTCGCCCGCGAGAAATAGCGGCGACGTCCACCGCTGGTAGCGTGAGAGATACAGCCGAATGAACTCGCCGACCGATTCGAGATCGCCCTTGGTGTCCTTGGCCTTCGTCGCGAATTCTTCGCTCGTGGCCCGGCTGTAACCGGTGTCGACCGGGTCGATGAAGACGAGATCGGTCGATTCGATCCACGAGAACTCATTGTCGATGACCTTGTAGGGTGGGCGCGGCATCGCGCCGTCGTCGAGCATCTCCACGCGCCGGGGCGCAAGTCCACCCATGTGCAGCCAGACCGAAGCCGATCCGGGGCCGCCGTTGAAGCTGAAAGTGAGAGGGCGACGAGCGCCGACTTTCGGGTCGTCGAGGGTGTTGGCGGTGAAGTAGAGATTGGCCTCGGTTTCGCCCTTGTCATTCTTTATCGGGAGTTGACCGGCGGTCGTGGTGTAAGCGACTGTCTTGCCGCCGAGTTTCACCTTGTGTTGGCGCACGACCGGTTCCGGCAGGGGTGTGTCGACCGGTTTTGGCTTGTCGGCGGCGTCGGCAGTGTCTTTGGTTGTTTTGATATTGTCTTCAGGCATGAGTTCTCCCGCATTGAGTTGCACTGGGGGGCATCGGGTTTACCCTAATCATTTGGCCGGCACAAGACCGGCCACTACCAGTTGGAGATTTATCAAGC
>JACCUV010000196.1 GCA_013698495.1 Chloroflexia bacterium | reverse complement strand
TGGTTTGATCCCCGCTGTGCTCGGCGGCTGGATTTTTGCCGCGGTTTTCACGACGATCGCGGTTTTGGCCTATCGCGAGGCAATCGCGATCACCCATCCGAACCCAACGCCAATCAGGCTCGTGGGCCTTGCTGTCGTGCTGTTCACCGGAGCGCTGGCGATGCTGGATTCCGGGCCGCATGCGCTTTCGGTTGTCGTTGCCCTGGCAGTTGGCGCTCCGCTGGCTGCAGTTGTGTTCCTCGGCATCGCCCAAGGAATCGAGCAGTGGACATCGATAACCACCACGTCGTTGTATCTCGCATTGCCCACACTTGCCGCAATTGACCTTCGCAACGCCGTCGACTTCCCGGCTCATGCCTGGATCCAGGACTGGGCGGGAGTGCTCTTCGGCGTCTCCAACAGCACCGGGGGCGGACTCGCCTGGTTCTTGTTGGCCTTGCTGGTGACCTGGCTTTCGGATACATTCGCCTACCTCGTCGGCAAGCCGTGGGGCCGGCGCAAGCTGCTGCCACGCGTGAGTCCCAACAAAACCTTTGAAGGTTCGGCAGCAGGTCTGGTCGCCGCCGCGCTCACCGCTGTCGTATGCGACATGGCCTTCGGTATGGAAATCGGCGCAGTGTGGGCCATTGTCGTCGGCCTCGTGCTCGGTGTTGTGGGACAGGTCGGCGACCTGTCCGAATCGATGCTCAAGAGAATGCGTGGGGTCAAGGACAGCGGAACGTTCATACCTGGGCATGGGGGTGTTCTCGATCGCATCGATGCCCTCATATTCGTCGTCGTCACCGCCTGGATCCTGGCGCCGCTATTCAACTGACCAACAACTACAAGCACCTTGCAAGGTATGCTCACGACAAAACGTCGGAATCCCTGTTGATCTATCGGAGTCACGAACATGTCCCGTACAGGCGTCGCCGTACTCGGCTCAACCGGATCAATCGGCACGCAAACCCTGGAGGTGATCGCTCATCTCAGCGACCGTTTCAACATCGTCGCCCTCGCCGCCGGACGCAACGTCAAACTTCTGGCGCAGCAGGTCGCTCGATTCGATCCAGAAGTGATCGTCGCCCGGACGGCCGAGCGCTCAATGGCTGGCAAGCGCGTGCTCCCCACTCCGGAAGGGTTGATCGAAGCCGCCACCCACCCGGATGTCGACATTGTCGTCGTGGCGACCTCGGGTCACGATGCCTTTCGCGCCACGTGGGCCGCAATCCAGGCGGGCAAGACAATTGCGATCGCCAACAAGGAAACGATCGTCTGCGCGGGTGAACTGATCATCCCCCTGGCGAGGAAGCACAACGTCGAGCTCCGCCCGGTCGATAGCGAACACAGCGCGATCTGGCAATGCCTGATGACGGCCAACAGATCCGACCTCGCCCGGCTCGTTCTGACAGCGTCGGGGGGACCATTTCTGCGGACTTCCAAAGCAGATCTTGACCATGTCACCGTCGAGAATGCCCTCACCCATCCCAATTGGAGCATGGGCAGCAAGATCACGATCGATTCCGCGACGATGATGAACAAGGGTCTCGAAGTCATCGAAGCCCACCAGCTCTTCGATGTCCCGTATGAGCAGATCGAGGTCGTCATCCACCGCGAGCAGATCATCCATTCCATGGTCGAGTGGGCAGACCGCTCAACCATTGCGCAACTCAGTTTCCCGGACATGAAGCTTCCGATCCAATACGCGCTCACCTATCCGGACCGTGTTTCCGGGCCAAGCGCGCCAATCGATTTGCGGAAAACACCAACGATGTCGTTCGAAGAACTCGATCCCGCTCGGTTCCCGGCGCTAGGCCTGGCGCGACAAGCCGGAGTCGATGGCAAGACCTTTCCAACCGTGCTCAGCGCCGCCGATGAAGTTGCGGTCGAAGCGTTTCTCCGCGGCCAAATTCGCTTCGTCGACATCCCGGCACTTGTCGAATCCGTATTGGCGGCCCATCAACCAGTCGAGGTCACCGACCTCGATGTCATCGCCGAAGTCGACGCGTGGGCTCGTGCGTTTACCCGGACATTGATCGCGCAGTGACAGCGGGTTCACCTGCGCTCGTCCAGCCACGTTTGCAGTTCCTTGGAGGGGATGTCGAACGCGAGAGTGGCGGCGACGATGCTCTGCGGACCGCTCCGCAACAACGCACTCGCGCAGGCATTGAGAGTGGCGCTGGTGGTGCGCACGTCGTCAAGAAGCAGGAACCGGCCACCGGCCGCGGGCGACCAATCCGGACCAATGGTAAAGGCGCCAGCCACGTTTTCATGGCGATCCTCTCGGCTCAAGTCGACTTGAGCGGCAGTTTCCCTGGTCCGCACCAGCAGCGGCATCGTCGGTACGCCGGTGGACTTCGCGAGCGACTGAGCGAGCAGCTCCGATTGGTTGTAACCGCGTTTGCGGAGTTTGGATGCGTGCAGCGGCACGGGCACGATCGCATCGAAATCGCCAAACACGTTGAGGGAGGGCACGATCATCGACGCCAGGTGATCGGCACGACTCCACTCATCGGTGTACTTGAACGATCGCAGGGCATTCGAGACCCAACCCATATAGGGGTAGGCGGCGCGAGCAAGGCGAATCGATCGGTCAAGCTGCACGCACGATCTACACGTAGCCTGCACCGGACCGCCACAACGAAAACAGATGCCGGTATCGAGCCGAGGAACCGATCCTTCACACGGATCGCACAGCCAGGTTCCGCGGAGACCGCATCCAGCACAGGTCTTTGGGTAGACCGTTTCGACCAGACCGCCGCGCACTCGGTTCCAAAGTGGCATCATGATTACACCAAAGGCATCGCGCGAACCCGTTGCGTTCAACGCGCGCGAGCCGCCGCTGACGTGAGGATTGTGAACCGTTGCACCAGTTTACCGAATCCGACGCCAATCGCCTACTCTACGGCGCCAATCCGATTTCACGCATTGTCAGCGTGGAGCCGTCGGGCGCGAACGCCGTTCACCTGTTCCAGCGCCAACTCAATGGTTCGACCACCCGGATCGTCGAACAGCACCTTCCCTGGATCGTGGTCGAACCGGACTCCCAATTCGCGTCCCGGCATCAGACCGAGCGCCGTGAGCTGGATGGCGAACTGCCGCTCTCCACCTTACTAACATTTCCCAATCGCGGCGCATTCCGCGATGCAACCGCCAATCTTGCAAACGACGACTACTCTGTGCTCACGGTTCGGTCGCCCATCTCCCAGTACCTGATTGCATCCGGCGTGACGTTGTTCAAGGAGATGCTCTTTGAAGACCTCCGTCGCCTCCAGATAGACATCGAAACGCTTGGACTCGACCCTCAGGACCCAGACGCCGAGATCATCATGATCGCGCTTCGCCAAGGCGATCGCGAGGAGGTGCTGGTCCAGGTGTCGACGGAAGCCGACTTGCTCGAACGATTTTCCGAAGTTGTGCAGGAGCTCGATCCCGACGTCGTTGAAGGGCACAACATTTTCCTCTTCGATCTTCCCTACCTGATCGAGCGGGCCCGACGCACCGGTGTGACGCTCGACCTGGGACGAGATGGCTCGCCGCCGACCCTCGCCAGCTTTCGCAGCAATTTTCGAGTTGGTCCGGTGTCGTTGCCCTACACATCGGTCCACATCCGCGGTCGCCATGTCGTCGACACCTATCAGCAGATTCAGCGATGGGATGTCCTGGGCAAACTCTCGAGCTATGGTCTGAAATCGATTATGCGCGAACTCGGCCTTGAACGGGAGGATCGGGTGCACGTGGCAGGCGATGAGATCGCAAACCTGTGGCGGGCCGGTGAGCGAAGCCGCGATCGGCTTGTTCAATATGCACTCGACGATGTGCGCGATGTAGATAGGCTCTCGAGGATTTCACTGCCGCGGGAGTTTCACCAAACGCAGATCGTGCCAATGGCGTTGCAGACAGCGACAACTGCCGGAATGGGCACAAAGATCGATCACCTGATGGTTCGAGCCTACCTCTCGGCTAATCACAGTCTGCCCGTGCCGCAACCGTCCCGACCGTTCGCGGGAGCCCATCTGGAACTTTTCAAGGCGGGCGTTTTCGGACCAGTGGTCAAGGCGGATGTCGAAAGCCTGTATCCCTCGATCATGCTCCAACAGTCGATTTCGTCGCGCAACGATGTCCTTGGCGCATTTCCCCTCCTGCTTCGAGACCTCACGGAGAGGCGGATTGACGCGAAACGCAAAGCGTCGCTCGCCGCTGGCGACGAGTATGCCCTGTGGGACGGTCTGCAGGGTACGTTCAAGGTCCTGATCAATTCGTTTTTCGGGTACCTCGGGTTCGGGCGAGGCCGTTTCAACGATTTTGACGCCGCCGAACAGGTGACACTGGAGGGTCAGAGACTGATTCGCCTGGTGGTCTCGAAACTCCTGGCCGAGCATGCAGAACCAATCGAAGTCGACACCGACGGCGTGTTTTTCACGCCGCCACCATCGGTTCGATCGCATGCCGGGGAGGAAGCGTTCATTCAGATGCTCTCGAACGAGCTGCCGGGGCGTATTCGCCTTGCCCACGATGGGCGGTACGAGCGAATGATGTCGCTCAAACTTAAGAACTACGCATTGCTGGCGTACGACGGAATGATGACGATGACCGGTAGCGCGCTCAGGAGCCGCCGAATGGAGCCATGTTTCCGTGAGTTCCTGAGGGCCACGGCAAATGACCTGATGCGTGACGATCGAGACGAGGCGAGAAATCGCTACTTTACGGTGGCCGAGCTCATCATTGAGCGTCAGTTGCCACCGGAGGCGTACAGCCAATGGTCTATGTTGCGACAGTCAACCGTGGGCAGTCAACCACGCCTGAAATCTCTACTGGAAGACAATCCTGGCCGTTGGCGTTACGGTGAGCGCGTGCTCCTGTACGAACGCGTCGATGGTTCACTGGGCTTTACCGAAGACTATGCCGAAGACGAGAACACGTCGGTGCTGCTCCGTCACCTGAAGGATGCCGCAGGTCGTTTCGAGATCCTGTTCGAAGACACCCAGGAGTTCGAAGCCTTCTTCCCAACGATCAAACCGACGACCTCCCTGGAGATAGCCCGCAAGACTCAAGTCACCAGACAACTGGGGCTATTCGGCTAGTGCCGACTAACGAGGTTCAGCATGGAACAGGTTGAAAACGACGGCATCCCCGCCGAGCTTTTCCGATACCGTGCGTCGCATCGCCAGATTGCCTTTCTGCCAGGGAGGCCGCTTGCGCGAAAGTCGGTGCTGGCGGAGGTCATTGAACGGTTGCATCGGCTGACGCCAGCGATCATCTTGCATCATGCCTGCAAACATGGCGCGATTCCGGAATTGCTCAACGGTTCACAACTTGTCGTGTAACGCGGGCTGAACCAGGATCAGCTCGATTTGGCGACGGGCCTGGAGCGAGCCGGAGTTTGCTGTTGCAACCGGATCGCGGCAACGTGCTCAGGCATCACCCGAGCGGGTATCCTGACAAACTTGGCCGCGGCTGGCATTCGGTTTCCGGAAACCGGTGTCGTCGCAAACTGGAGCGAGGTGCTCGAAACATCTCGCCAGCAGGCAATTGTGGTGAGAATGGCCGATAAGAGTACTGGCCGGGGCCAGGGAGTCCTGATCGCCGCCGATGGTGGCTTACCCGATGAACAGCCATTTCGAGGTCCGTACAT
>JACCUV010000146.1 GCA_013698495.1 Chloroflexia bacterium | reverse complement strand
AATGCCGCCGCGCGTTTGCCAATCGGCAGCGTAACCAAGGTCGCCACCGCGCTGGTCACGCTCGACCACCTTGAGTTCTCCGACCAAATCGTGATCGCCAGTTCCGACATGGTCGCGCCAGGGTTCTCGTCGATGGGCCTGCAACCGGGCGACACCCTGACGGTCGAGCAATTACTGACGGGGTTGCTGGTCGCCTCGGGTGGCGATGCCGCGCACGCCCTGGCGCGCACTGTAGGGACCGAACTCTCCGGCAGCGACGATCCGGACGTTGCGGTGGCCGCGTTCGTCGAGGCCATGAATGCCAAAACGGGCAAGTTTCAACTTGCCAACACCCAGTTCGCCAACCCGGATGGCGCGGACTCCGTAGATGCGTGGTCGTCGGCGCGCGATGTGGCGGTGCTGTACGCCTTTCTCGACGCGAACCCGCATCTTGCCGCGATCGCGGGCATGACCGGGTATTCGTTCACCAGCATCGGCCGGGAGCAAACCTCCTATTCCGGCGTCTCCACCAACCAACTGGTAGGCCAGCATGGTGTCTTGGGCGCCAAGACCGGTTCGACTCAGGTTGCCGGTGGCTGCCTCGTGCTCGCTTTCTCGGCTCCCGGTGGCGAGGGCAAGGTGATCCTCGGCATTCTCGGCTCCGAACTCGCCTACGACGAAACCTGGACAGCGACTGTCGACGAGCGCTGGAACGACGCGGTCGCGGTGATGGAGGCGATCGACGCCGGCTGGACATCCGGGGCGTCTGTGGCGGAGGAGGCAGCCGAGCCTCCCCAAGCGAACACGCAGGCGAGCACGACGCTAGGGGCCAACTCGAGCCTGGAGTCGCACACCAATGGGTTGGGGGCCGGCAACACCCGACTTGAACCGCAACCGCTGGCGCTGGTCACGTCGGCCCCCGATCCAACGTCCGGATCGGGTGTGGAACCGCTGCTGGTGGCGAGCGTCGCCGGTGGTGTACTGACCTTGGCTGGTGTTTTTTCCTGGTCGCGGATCT
Source organism: Chloroflexia bacterium (assembly GCA_013698495.1). Lineage (GTDB taxonomy): Bacteria > Chloroflexota > Chloroflexia > Thermomicrobiales > UBA6265 > JACCYX01. The sequence goes on along the minus strand of JACCUV010000146.1, from coordinate 7,023 downwards.
CGCCATCGCGGCTCTGACTACCGGGGCGCGGATTGGCGGTCCGTGCTAGGATTGCCACGTAAATCGAGGCGTCGCTCGTGAACCTCCGCGGTACTCACCTGGGCGCAGAGCACGGACGCGGCTTCACCGATCGATGCGTCCCCACACACGTCACTGCCCACAAGCACCCCTCCAGGAGGATGTCTTCCCATGACCGATTCCGCGACCGCCACCGCCACTGAACGCCCCAGACCGAACGGTTTGGAAGGTGTCGTCGCGGCTTCGACCGAGCTTAGCCATGTTTTCGGGGAAGAGGGCAAGCTTGTCTATCGTGGCTACGATATCCACGAATTGGCGGGCAAGGCATCGTTCGAGGAGGTTGCACACCTGTTGTGGGTCGGTCATCTCCCGAATCGCCAGGAACTGACGGAGCTTGAAGCCAATTTCGGCCGAAACCGGGAGCTGCCGCAAGCCGTGATCGATGGCATCCGCCAGTTGCCGGCCAATGCCAACCCGATGGACGCCCTCCGCACCGGTGTTTCGATGCTCGGCGCCAACGACCCAAACCTCTACGACAACGAACCCGACCTCGACGAGGCGATTGGACTGGCGGCGCGGTTTCCGGCGATTCTCGCCACGTTCTTCCGGCACCGCGAGGGTCTGGAGCCGATCCAGGGCCGATTCGATTACAACACGGCCCAGAACTACCTTTACCAGCTCTTCGGGAACGAGCCGGAAGAGCGCCACTGGGAACCGCTGGAAACGTACCTCGTGCTGCTCGCCGATCACGGGCTCAACGCCTCGACCTTCGCCGCGCGCGTGATCGCCTCGACCGATTCCGATCTCTGCTCGGCCCTGACCGGCGCGATCGGCGCGCTCAAGGGTCCGGCCCATGGGGGAGCACCGGCCAAGGTGCTGGACATGCTCAACGAAATCGGCTCGGAAGACAACGTCGAGACGTGGCTGACCCAAGCGCTCGATAGTGGGCAAAAGCTGATGGGTTTCGGGCACCGCGTCTACAAGGCGGAGGATCCGCGCGCCGAAATTCTGCGCGGGATGGCCGAAACCGCCAGCGAACCCGAGTTTTTCGCGCTCTCGAAGAAGACCGAGGATCGCGCCCTGGCGTTGCTTGCGGAGCGCAAACCGGGTCGCCGCCTCTACACCAATGTCGAGTTCTACTCAGCGGCGGTGCTGGCCGCGGTCGGACTGCCCGGCGACATGTTCCCGCCGACCTTCGCCGTCTCGCGGGCGGTGGGTTGGTCGGCCCACGTCCTCGAACAATGCGCCAACAATCGTCTGATTCGGCCGGCCAGCGAGTACGTCGGCCCCAAGGGACTTGAGTTCAAGCCGATCGACGAGCGGTAGAATCAGTTGGCCGCCATGGTCCTTCCCGCGTCAGGACGGCCACTACCAGCGGGGCCCTGTCGTTCACCCAATGCTACAACCTCTGCACGCTGAATACACTGTCCATGGCTAATCAACACTTCCCCAACCGTCACGCTCGTCCTGAGCGTAGTCGAAGGAAGGAAAAGTTGGGCCCGCTGGACACCGGCGAAGCCGGTTCGGCTCAGCGGACGTCGTGCGAGTGCGTCCTCAGGCTCCGACTTCGTCGGATGTGCTTCGCGCGGGGATGTTTCGCTGGCCCTCAACAAATCGGCACGTTGGGAGCGGAGCTGAAAGTCAGCACTGGACTGATTGCTGATCGACCAACCGGGACTGTGCCATGGCCGCGGTCCCAATTAAGCCTCCGGCGCGTAGCGGAAGGTCACGGCGATCCGGTTCCAGGCGTTGATCGCGATCACGGCGGCGATGAGGGCTGCCTCGTCGTTGTCGGCGGGCCGCGCCGAAGAGGCGGCAGGGGCGGGCGGCGACTCGCGTGTGTGCTGGTCTCGCGCCAATGTGGCCACCTCGTCGTCCCGATTCTTGTCCCAGGTCCGTCCATGCAACCGCGAATGGTGAGGACTACATGGGTAAACGGGGAAGTGGCCAGGGGGTATCAGGAGACTGGTGAGGGGTATCGTGCCCCACCGCCTGGTAGTGGACGGTCTTGTGCCGTCCAGCAATGCGGCGAGGTCTCGTGTTTCGGTTCGCCAACACCCGTGGCCGCCATGGTCCTTCCTTCGCCAGGACGGTCATCAACCGGGAGGGTGGTTTGGCGGCATCACTCCTCATTCCGCTTGACATTCACCTCCGAATCGGCGTAGGTTGAAAGCGTGATGCAACCATCTTCAGGTAAAGGCGCCCAAAAGCAAGTCGCGCGCGAGGTCTGCTGACGGGCCAACACCGGCGTTTGCACTGTGTCCGACCCTGATCTGTTTGCAATGAGCGGTTGTTCAGTGACCATCGTCGAGGAGGAACCCTGTTCATGAGTCAGTCAGCACGCGAATCACTTCAAGACATTTTCGCCCAGTTGCAGAGCGGGGACATCTCCCGCCGCCAGTTCATGCGACGCGCGTCGGCGCTCGGCCTCGGCGGGGCCGCCGCGATGTTCCTCTCCCGCGCGGAGCGAACAATCGCCCAGGACGCGACTCCGGCAGCCAGCCCGGTCGGTGAGGGTACCGCGGTCGCCCTCGCCGAAATCGCCAACAATCCAGGCAGCGCGCAGGCCGATGCCGATCCCGAAGCGATTGTCACAATCAACCTCGGTTCCGAAATCGACACCGGCGATCCTCAGGTTCTCGCCTTCCTCAACGAGATCGAAATCTCGTCCAAGGTCTACGCGCCGTTGCTTGCCCTCAACGAGGAAAACCTGCCAGCGGGTTGCGGCGCCGAAAGCGCCACTGTCTCGGCCGATGGCACGGTCTACACCTTCACGATTCGCGAGGGCATGACCTACAGCGATGGCGTGCCGGTCACGGCCCAGAATTACGCCTATGCGATCAAGCGCGCACTGAGTCCTGTTGTAGCGGGCAACTACTCAAACACGCTGTACGCGATCACCGGTGGACAGGCCTGGCGCGAGGCCGATCCGGCCGGCGACGCCGCCGAACTCCAGGTGCTCGAAGATGTCGTCTCCGAGTCGATCCTCGCGGTCGACGATCGCACCCTGCAGATCACACTTGACTTCGCCGCCGGGTACTTCCCGTACGTGATGGCGATCTGGGTCACTTACCCGGTCCGCGAGGATCTGGTCGAAGGCAACGATGCCGATTGGTGGCGCGACATCGCCAACTACGTTGGCAACGGGCCGTTCGTGGTCACCAGTCACACCGAGGGCCAGGAATGGGTGTTCGAGCGCAATGAGACCTACTTCCGCGGCGTTCCTGGGATCAAGACCCTCATTTTCCGTGAAATCGACAGTTCCGAGACCGAGCTCCTCGCCTATCAGCAGGACGAGTTCGACCTAATGGGTCCGGCCGCATCGCAGTTGCCGCAAATCGAGGCCGATGAAACGCTCAGCGCCGAACTGCAGCGCTCGGTCGGCGCCAGCACCAACTGGTTCGCGATGAACAACACGGTCGCGCCGTTCGACCAGGTCGAGGTTCGCCAGGCGTTCGCCGCCGCCCTCAACCGCGAACAATATGTCACACAAATCAGCGCCGGCGTCGGCATTCCGGCCGGCACCCTGCTCTATCCTGGCAATCCGGCATACCAGGAGGAGTACCAGCAGACATACGACGAGGCGAGGGCGCAGGAGTTGCTCGCTACCGCCGGTTTCCCCGGGGGCGATGGCTTCCCGAATCAACCGCTCTTCTTCATCGCCGACGATGCCTCGTCCCAGCAAATCGCGACCTTCTTCGCCGAGAACCTGAACCAGGTGCTCGGGATCGCGATCGAACCGACGCCGATCGATGGCGCCGAACTCCAGAGCCTGCGTACGAACCGCGATCCTTCGCTGGTCTTCTACACCGGCAATTGGTTCGAGGATTACCCGCATCCGCAGAACTGGTTGTCGTTGGTTTTCGGACCGGGCACGACCCGCGCGCCGCTGGGATGGGACGATCCGACCTTCAACGATCTCGTTTCCCAGGCCGACCGGTTGCCAATCGACGAGGCGATTCCGCTCTACCAGCAGGCCGATGCCTACCTCGCGGAGCAGGCTCCGGTGGCGTTCTTCCGCCACGGCGAGAACCTGATTCTGATCAAACCCTACCTGCGTGGGTATGTGTCGTATCCAACCTCGATCCTCGACACGACGTACCAGGCGGAGAAGATTTACAAGGTCGCGGTGTAGCGTCGAAGCGGAGCGACTTTATTGTCATTCCGACGAAGGAGGAATCTCTTCGCCGCAGCGAACACTGTATAAGTGCCGCTGAGGCGGGAGATTCCTCTGGTCGCTGGCGCTCCCGGCGGAATGACAATCAACCGACTTCGTCGGAGACACGCCTGGGAGGACACGCAGGTCCTCCCCTACGAATAGCGGCGGCGGAGGACGGGCGTGCTTCAGTATGTCTTGCGTCGAGTGCTGTGGACGATACCGGTGCTGTGGCTGGTGGCGACTGTCACCTTCTTCCTCATGCATTCCGCGCCAGGCAGCCCGTGGGACGCCAAGTCCACGGGAGGGCGTCAGCTCGACGCCCGGCTGGAGGCCTCATTCAACCGCCAATACGGGTTGGACGAACCCCTCATCGTCCAGTACGGCGCCTATCTCCGAAACGCCGTGACCTTCGACTTCGGCGAGTCGTTCACGCAGCGTGGTCAAACCGTGACCGAAATCATCGGCCAGGGGTTCCCCTACTCCGCGCGAATCGGCGTCCTGGCCCTCTTCCTCGCAATCGCGATCGGCATCCCGGTCGGCATCTACGCCGCACTGCGCCAGAACACGTTCGGCGACTACGCCAGCCTGTTCGTAACCACGATCAGTTACACACTGCCCGACTTCGTGATCGCGATTTTCCTCCTGATCGTGTTCTCGGTGAACTTTGGGTGGTTTCCGATCCTCTTCACCGACTGGCGAAGCTACATTCTGCCGGCCGTGGCGCTGGGCACCGGCAGCGCCGCTTTCATCGCCCGCTTGACCCGCTCCAGCGTGCTTGAGGCGCTGCGCGACGATCACGTGACCACCGCCCGCGCCAAGGGTCTGCACAACCGGACCGTGATCGCCCGCCACGTCGTTCGCAACAGTCTCATTCCCGTCCTGACTGTAGTGGGGCCGGCATTCGCAGGGCTTGTCACCGGCACGATCATCATCGAGCGGGTGTTCGGGGTGCCGGGGATGGGCAGGCTCTTCATCGACAGCATCACCTCCCGCGACTACCCGGTGATCATGGGCGTGACCCTCTTCTACGCTTTCATCATCGTCATGAGCAACCTCGTGGTCGACATTGCCTACGGTTTCGTCGATCCCCGGATCCGGACCAGCCAGTGACGCAGGCGCTGGTGCACGAGGAAACCACCGAAATCCTCCAGCTCGGACGATCGAAGCACGCCCGCGGTTTGTGGTCAGACGCCTGGCGTCGCCTGCGCAAGAACAAGGCGGCCGTGGTCGGCCTCATCTATATCGGGTTCATGATCCTGGTTGCGCTGTTCGCGCCGTGGTTGGCGCCGCACCATCCAAACCGGATTCCCTCCGACGCCTTTTCCAACACCCCTCCGTTCTGGGACGATGGCGGCACATGGACATATCCGCTGGGGACCGACTCGCTCGCCCGCGACTATCTCAGCCGACTCATCTACGGCGCGCGAATCAGCATGATCGTGGGCGTGATCCCGATCGTGATCGTCGTCCTGATCGGCGTCAGTTACGGGCTCATCTCCGGGTGGCTCGGCGGCCGCTGGGACAACATCCTGATGCGGCTGGTCGATGTCGTCTACGCCTTCCCGTCGCTGTTGCTATTCATCATCTTCCAGGCGGCCTTTCGAGAATCGTGGCTGGGGCGCTCGTTGGGCGGGTTGACGCTGCTCTTCGTGGCGTTCGCGATCACGGGCTGGAACGGACTGGCGCGGTTGACGCGCGGGCAGACGATGAGCCTCCGCCAGAAAGAGTTCGTGATCGCGGCCCAGGCGGTCGGCAACCCGTCGCCCCGAATCGTCTACCGCCATATCCTGCCGAATACGCTGGCCCCGATCATCGTCGCCGTCTCATTCGCGATCCCCGGCTACATCCTGGCCGAGGCGAGCCTCAGCTTCCTCGGGATCGGGATTCGTCCTCCCACCGCAAGTTGGGGCAGCATGGTCTTCCAGAGTTTCCCGATCGTGACGTTCCGGCCGATCTTCGTGATCATGCCAAGCGTGCTGATTGCGCTGATCATGATTGCCTTCGCGTTCGTCGGCGACGGGCTACGCGATGCGCTGGACCCGCAGTCGAACAGGTAGCATTCCACAGCGAGAGGTTTGGCTACGTCCTCACATGCCATCAATCAATGAACAGGAAATCGTCCTCACGGGCGGCAACGAGAATGTCGTCGTTCAGGTTGGCGACACTGTCCGGCGGCCGGTTCATCCGTGGACCCCGGCGGTGCATGCGTTGCTGCGGCAACTCGATCCAAGTGGGTTTGTCGAATCGCCGAGCGTGCTCGGATTCGACGAGCGGGGCCGCGAGATGCTGACGATGATACCCGGCCAAGTCGGTCACTACCCTCTGACGCCGGAGATGACGACCGATGCCTCGCTGGTCGCTTGCGCCCGGATGCTCCGTCGCTACCACGCGGCGGCGGCGATCCTGCCAGGCTGGGGCGACTTGCCCTGGCGCTATCGAGACCCCAATCCTGCGTTGTGGGAGGTCATTTGCCACGGGGATGTGGCGCCCTACAACATCGTTTATCGGGAGGGCATGCCGGTCGGGCTGATTGATTTCGACGTGGCCGGGCCGGGGCCGAGGATGTGGGACATCGCCTACGCCGCATACCGCTTGGCGCCGCTCGCCAGCGACGCGAACTGCCTCGACTTCGGGTTCGGCGGGCCGCCAGATCGAGTCCGGAGGCTGGCGCTATTCTGCGATGCGTATGGCGTGGAAGATCGCAGTGGGTTACTGGAAGTCGCGATTGCCCGAGTCACCGCCTTGCGCGACGACATTCTCGCGCGCGCGGCGGCAGGTGACCCGAGCGTCGCCACCCGTCTCGCCGAGGACCATGTCGGTTCGTACAACGCCGACCTCGCATGGAT
>JACCUV010000136.1 GCA_013698495.1 Chloroflexia bacterium | reverse complement strand
TCCGATGACGAGGACAGCGTCGATCGCGGCGACAACGAGACCCTGGCCGCCTGGGCTGAGCAGTGGGACGAGTCCGCCGACGAATCCGCCGGCGCCTCGGCTTCGGCCGAAGCCGACAATCAGGGATTGTCTGGCGGCTCGGGAACGACGAGTGAAAGCGGAAACGACGAGGATACCGTCGCCAAAGCCGAGCGCCTGCTCGGTGAACTCAGGGCGCTCATGCCGGCCCTTGTCAATCCGCGACCGGCGTCGCCGTCATCTCCCGAAGACCCGACGGTCGCCGACGATCTGGACAGCGCCGCCAGTATCGGTCACTTCGACGATGTCAGTGAGGCGTTGCTCGCGGCTCGCGACAACCCGCGCGATGTCGACAACATGCTGAGCCTGGCGGGCATGGTCGATCGCTTGCTCGAACTGCTCGACGACCGCAACAACCTCGCCAAGACCGCGGAAAGCGCGGCCTCCAGGCTGCGTTCCTCTGCCAGGCCCACGATGATGTAACGCGAACGTTCGGCGCCGACTCCACCCCTGCTCGGAGTTCAGTTGAATGGCGTCCTATGACGTGCTTTTCCGCAGCTTGCCCAGCACCTCAACCCATTCGACGAGGTTGGACAGCAACTGCTTGGTCTGATCGAGCGATGTCTGGTCGGTGAGTTCGCCGAGCGAGTTGAATTTTCCCTCGGCGAAGGTCACGTAGACCTCCGGCGCGGGCAATGGAATGGCGCCAAGTTGCACGCAAATCTGGCGCAGGTGAAGTTGGGCGCGCATCGTTCCGGATCGGCCGATCGAGGCTCCCAGCATGGCCAGTGGCTTGCGCTTCATGACGCTGCGACCGGACGGACGCGATGCCCAGTCCAGCGCATTCTTAAGCACTCCGGGAATCGAGTAGCTGTATTCCGGTGTGAAGATCAGCACCGCGTCGGCGCGCGCGAGTGAAGCCTTGAAATCGGCCACCGGAGGGGGATCGCTCTGGCGTTCAAGGTCTTCGTTGTAGAACGGCAACCGGTCGATGGGAACCTCATACATGTGCATGCGTTCAGGGGCGACAAGCATGCTCGTGCGAAACAACGATCGGTTGACCGAATGCTGTCGCAAACTACCCACGATCGCCGCTACTTCAATTCGATTGGACGGCACTCAGCTCTCCCTGACAACGCGAATTCCGCATCGGTCGACCGGCATGCGAACATGGCCGCCATGATCCCTCGCACTTCGGGGCGGCCACTACCAGACGCACTGTTTGGCCATCCGCATATCGCCTATTAGAGCGGGTGTCACAATGGTTGACGATCTTGGCGGAAGACGGGCGGAGCAAGCTCCGCAGCCCTACCAAGACGGTAGGCGTCAACCATTTCGCGATCCGCTCTAAATCGAGTCTCAGGCGTCCATCAGGCGACGCAGGACCGTGGGCAGGATACCCCCGTTCCGGTAGTAGCGTACATCGACATTGCTGTCGACGCGCACGATCGTCTCGAACGAAAAGTTCGAGCCATCGACACGGGTCACGTCGACGGCGATCTGGGCCTTGGGCGTGAGCAGGGCATCGATGTTGGCGATGCCGAAGGTTTCCTCGCCGGTCAACCCCAGCGACGCCGCATTTTCGCCTGGAAGGTATTGCAGGGGCAGCACGCCCATGCCGACCAGGTTCGACCGATGGATCCGTTCGAAACTCTCGGCAATCACGGCCTTCGCCCCGAGCAGCAACGTGCCTTTGGCGGCCCAGTCTCGCGAGGAGCCCGTCCCATACTCCTTGCCAGCGAGCACGATTAGCGGGATAACCGCCTCCTGGTATCGCTGCGCGGCCTCGTAGACGGTCGTCAGGTCGCCGGTGGGGAAGTGCTTCGTCCAGTTGCCTTCCTTGCCATCGGCGAGCTGGTTGCGAAGCCGAATGTTGGCGAAGGAGCCGCGAATCATCACCTCGTGGTTGCCGCGCCGCGATCCATAGGAGTTGAAGCTGCGTTGCTCAACCCCGTGCTCGAGCAGGTATGCGCCGGCCGGGCTGGCCCTGGCGATCGACCCGGCGGGAGAAATATGGTCGGTGGTCACCGAATCGCCGACCATCGCCAGGACCCGGGCGCCGACAATATCCTCGACCGATTGCGGTTCGGATTGCAAATTGTCGAAAAACGAGGGTTCCTGGACGTAGGTGGATGAGGCGTCCCACTCGTACAGATTGCCTTCAGGAATCGAGAGGTTTTGCCAGCGTTCGTCGCCGGCGAATACGGTTTCGTACTCCTCGCGGAACATCTCCGGATTCACCGACTGGGCGATAGCATCCAGCACTTCTTCTTCGGTCGGCCAGACATCCGCCAAATACACGGGTTCGCCGTTCTTGTCGGTCCCCAGCGGATCCTTCGTCAGGTCGATATCGACGGTGCCAGCCAGCGCATAGGCCACAACGAGCGGCGGCGAGGCCAGGAACGAGGCTCGCACCTGGGGATGGATACGACCCTCGAAGTTGCGGTTCCCTGAAAGCACCGAGGCGACAACCAACTCATGCTCATCGACGGCGGAGGCGACAACCTCCGGCAATGGACCCGAGTTCCCGATGCAGGTCGTGCAACCGAACCCTACGACGTGGAATCCAAGCCGGTTGAGATACTTCGAAACCCCGGCCTCGTCCAGGTAGCGGGTCACCACCTGCGAGCCAGGAGCCAGACTGGTCTTGACGTACGACGGCACATCCAGCCCGCGTTCGACGGCCTTTTTGGCGAGCAATCCGGCGCCGAGCATCACAGACGGATTCGAGGTGTTGGTGCAGGACGTGATCGCCGCAATCACAACCGAACCATGATGCAGATCGAGATCGAGGCCTTCGAGGTGAACCGAGACATCGCCTTCGTGTTCCGACGCCTTGGGGCGAACGGCGACGGCCAACGCCCTCGCAGCTTCATTCTTCTCCGCGACGCGGGTCGCCGCCGACTCACCCGGTATTTTGCCCTCGTCGGTTTGCCCGGCCATGGCGGCTGGGGGATCGCTGGCGGGGAACGACTCCATCGACTGCTCGTCATACCCGTTGTCGCCGCCTTCGATGTCATGGCCATCGCCATTAGCGCTGAACACGGTGTCGAAGGCATTGCGGAACACCGCCTGCACGTCACCGAGGGCAACCCGATCCTGTGGGCGCCGTGGTCCGGCGAGACTCGGTTCGATCGTCGCGAGGTCGAGCGTCAACAACTCATTGAACTCCGGGTCGGGCGATTCGTCCGTCCGGAACAGGCCCTGTTCCTTGGCGTAGCGCTCGACCAGGTCGATCTGATCGTCATCGCGTCCAGTCAACCTGAGGTATCGAAGCGTTTCATCGTCAATCGGGAACAGACCGGCGGTGGCGCCGTATTCCGGAGCCATGTTGGCGATCGTGGCGCGATCGGCCAGGCCGAGATTGCTCAAGCCGGTTCCACAATACTCAACGAAGCGCCCGACCACGCCATGGGCGCGGAGCAACTCGGTGACCGAGAGCACGAGATCGGTTGCGGTGGTGCCCGGATTCATGCCGCCCGTGAATTTGAGGCCAACAACCTCGGGCGAGAGCTGGTACAGCGGCTGACCGAGCATCACGGCCTCGGCCTCGATTCCGCCGACACCGTAACCGAGCACGCCGAGAGCGTTGATCATCGTCGTGTGACTGTCCGTACCGACAAGCGTATCCGGGTACGCGACAGTTCCACTGTCCGTCTCCTTCGTCGCGACGACGGTGGCCAGATACTCGAGATTGACCTGGTGGACGATGCCGGTGCCTGGCGGCACGACCCGGAAGTTCTGGAACGCGCGCTGTGCCCAGCGCAGCAGCTCGTAGCGTTCGCCGTTGCGTTCGTATTCCATCTCAACATTGCGGGCGAACGCGGCCGGCGTGCCGAAACTATCGACTTGCACCGAATGGTCGATCACAAGATCGACCGGCACAAGCGGGTTGATTTTGGTCACATCGCCGCCGAGTTTGTGCATCGCTGATCGCATCGCGGCGAGATCGACGACGCATGGCACACCGGTGAAGTCCTGCAGCACGACGCGCGCCGGCAGGAACGGGAGCTCGAAATCGGCATTGGCTGAGCCCGCCTCCGGTTTCCATTTGGCCAACGCTTCGAGGTGGCTCTCGTCGGCGAACTCACCGCCCACATTCCGAAGTACATTCTCGAGCAGGATACGGACTGTGAACGGCAGCCGCGCCGCAGGATCGAGCAAGCCGAGTTCGACAAGCCGGTCGAGGCGATAGTACGAGTAAGATGTCCCCTTTGCGGTAGTCAATTGGGCGCGTGCGCCGACCGCGTTGTCAATTGAGCGGGACTGTTCACTCATGGTGGCGAGGTTCCTTTCAGGAAGCGTTCTCCGCCCGGACTGGGGAGCGCGTTTGCGGAGCAAGCCACGGCGCGACCGGTGGATGCGATGTCCTCGTATCGGACTCAACGTCTCTCGCGGGGTCGATTGCTCATGGCGAGCAGCTCCCTTCATTCTACGGCACAGGCGCCAGCATCGACGCAGCCTGGCGATCGTGGAACGGCGTCGTCGACACATCGTGTTCGGGAGAGTCTGGTACGGTTCTCCGAGAACAGCGACGCCGCTGCCTCACGTTCCATAAGGGAGATCAACTACATGAGATACGAGCGGGTCCTGATCAAGCTGAGCGGTGGCGCCTTCTCGGGCGGGGCGGAATCGAGCATCAACAGGACAGCGGTCGACGGCCTGGTTGAGGAAATCACCTCGATCACAAAGTTGGGCGTACAGGTCGCAATCATGGTCGGCGGCGGCAACATCTTTCGCGGTCGCCTCGCCGACGATTGGGGCATTGAACGCGCCGAGGCGGACAACATCGGGATGATGGCGACAGTCGTCAACAGCTTGATCCTGCGGAGCGCGCTGACTTCGCATGGCGCTTCGGAGGTGCGGGTGATGACCGCGATCCCGATCGCCACCGTCGCTGAGCCCTACATCCGCTTGCGAGCGATCAAGCACCTCGAGAAGGGTTATGTCGTCGTCTTCGCCGCTGGCATCGGCCAACCGTTCGTGACCACCGACTACCCGGCCGTGCAACGCGCGATCGAAATTCGGGCAGATGCCATCTTCGCCGCAAAGCAGGGCGTGGACGGCGTGTTCGCCGAGGATCCCAAGCGAAACCCTCAGGCCCAACGCTACGCCGAAATCACCTATGACGAGGTCGTGGCCAAGGGACTCAACGTCATGGACCAATCGGCGTTCATCCTCGCCCGCGATCACAACATCCCGATCCATGTCTTCGACGCCAGCGATCGCAGCGCCATGCGCAAGATCGCGGAGGGCGAACCGACCGGAACCTATGTCGGCCACGACGCCGTGACCCGGCTGATCGATTCGTAAAGCACATCCGCCACTTGCGGCGAGCCGACTTGTCGGGTATTTTCAAAGCCACTACTTGGAGAATATCCGTCAGGTCCCCTTCTATGGCAACAGCACCGCCAACTCAGATTAGTCGGACCCAAAAATCCGCCTCGGACCGGTTGCTGATGGCACTCAAAATGCGTGGTCCGCAGTCTTCCGCGGTCCTTGGCATCGCCCTCGGCATCACTGGAGAGGCCGCACGCCAGCAACTGCTCCGGCTTGAGGAGCAGGGACTCGTGTGCTCTCGATCTGAAGTTCGCGGCGTCGGTCGACCGGTTGCAATCTGGCAGCAGACGGAGTTCGCCGAGAAGCGATTCCCGGACGCTCATGCCCAATTGACCGTGGACCTGATCGCGACGATTCGTGGAGAACTCGGACAGCCCGCAGTCGACACAATCATTGGAGCCCGCGAGCGAGACACGCGGACCGCCTACCTGAACGCGATGGTGCACTGCGTCACGCTCGAGGCGCGGATCGCCAAACTGGCCGAAATTCGCACCAGTGAGGGGTACATGGCGGAGTGGAGCAATGCTGAAAACGGCTCGTACGTTCTGGCCGAAAACCATTGTCCGATCTGCGCCGCCGCCGCGATCTGCCAGGACTTCTGCCGCGCGGAGCTCAGCATCTTTTGCGATGTGCTTGGGTCGGACGTCACGGTCGAGCGCGAGGAGCACATCGTCATGGGCGCCCGCCGCTGCGCCTACCGCATCACGCCTCGAATCGACACCGTCTCGTAGGGGAGAACCTGCGTGTCCTCCCGCGTTTTTGTCATTCCGCAACTGCGGGACACGTCACTTCGCTGTAGGCAAACGGGTGACTGGCGCCATCGGGTCGACACGGGGTCGATCCCTACCACACCACGACCACCCGCTTGAACCGCTTCTTGCCGGCGCGAAGCAATACAGCTTGGGAATCGCCGATCGCGTCGGCGAACGGAACGTCGACATCGGCGATCTTGCGATCGTCCACTGACAAGCCACCCTGGGTTGCCAGGCGACGCGTCTCGCCACGAGATTTGGCGAGGCCCGCGGCCACAAACGCATCGGCCAAGGTGAATTCGCCGGTCAGGTCGGCGGCGGAGACTTCCGTGGTTGGGAGCGACGCATCGTCGGCGGACACCGAGCCGGTGGTGGCAAACAGCGAGCGTGCCGCGGCCCGTGCGGCTACTGCGTCCCCTACGCCGTGCGCCAGAGAGGTCGCCTCGAAGGCGAGCACCTGTTTCGCCTCCCGCAGCGCTTCTCCAGAGACCGACGTGTGGTCGGTGATCTCCTCCTCCGACAGGAAGGTGAACTGGCGAAGGTAGGTCTCGACCATGGCGTCGTCGGTGTTGACCCAATATTGGTAGTAGTCGTAGGTCGAGAACTGCTCGGGATCGAGCCAGACGCGGATGCCGGACCCGGTCTTGCCCATCTTTTCCCCCGACGGCGTCGTGATTAACGGCGACACCAGGGCAAATGCCTTGCCTCGATCCGCCTTGCGAATCAGTTCGACTCCGGCCGTGATGTTCGCCCATTGGTCGGATCCGCCCAACTGTAGCAGGCAGCCTTCCTCGCGGTAGAGGTGGAGGAAGTCGTATGCCTGGACGAGCCGGTAATTGAACTCGACGAAATTCAGGCCAGACGTTTCGAGGCGCGTGCGATATGTTTCGGTCGCCAGCATGTCATTGACCGAAAAATGGCGGCCGATGTCGCGCAGGAACGGAATGTACTGCAATGGCAGCAACCAGTCGGCGTTGTTCCGGCTGACCGCGGCCGGGTTGTCGCCGAACTTGCCGCCTCCGTAGTCGAGATACTTGGCGAGTTGCTTCTGGATGCCGTCCAGGTTGGATTGGAGATCGTCGAGGCCGATGATTTCGCGGGCCGAGGTCCTCCCCGTCGGATCGCCGACCATCGCCGTGCCGCCGCCGCCGAGGGCGATCGGGCGATGGCCCATTCGCTGCAGGGTGGCGAGCAGCATGATGCTCACCATGTGCCCGGCATGGAGCGAGTTTCCGGTCGGGTCGAAACCGATATAAGATGTGACTGGTCCATGGTCGAAGGCGGCGCGCAATCCCGCTTCGTCGGTGATGTCGTATACGAACCCGCGTTGGCGCAGATAGTCGACCGGGTTCACGCCCTGCTGGCGAGCGACTTCCGGGGCGCTCAGCCGGGATGTCGATCCGTCGATGACGGAGGTGGCGGATTGAGTATCGGTCACGGGGAAATCCTGAGTGTTTGGCAACGAACATGGCCATGGCCCCTGGTTCGGAACCATGGCCATTGTAAAGGACACGCTGCGCCGACGTGAAGAACGTCGGAGACTTTGCTATACTTTCTGAAGTATTGGGTTCAGGGTCAGAGGAGTAGTGCATGGCGGCATCAACCACCGAATCGACCGCAACCAGGATCGAATGGCATCGCGATCTGACCGAGGCCATTGCGGCAGCTCGCGAGGCTCGCAAGCCGATCCTGATCGACGTCTATCAGGATGACTGCGGCGGTTGCGACAGGCTCGACGATGAGACACTCGCTGATGAGAGAGTAGTGGCCGAGATCACCAATCGGTTTATCCCGCTCAAGCTGGACCTTTTCGAAGATCGCGATTTCACCCGTCAGCAGCAGGTGTTCTGGACCCCGACGATCATGATCGCCGATCACAGCGGCAAGGTGCGCTACACCTCAGTCAACTACCTGCCGCCAGCCGAGTTCCTCGACATTCTCGACATTGGCGAAGGCATGGCCGCGATGCGCTGGAAGGGTTACGACAAGGCGATCGGCCTCTTCACCTCGGTCCAGGAGCGCACACCCGACGGCCCGCTGACCGCCGAAGCAATCTACTGGCGTGGGATCGCCGCCTACTTTCGGGACGGCACGTCACCGGCCTCGGCGCATTCGGAGTGGGCTGAACTTCTGGAGCGATTCCCGGACACGATCTGGGCGAAGCGGATTCCGTAGCAATCGACGACCGTCCCTCGTAGGGGAGGACCTGTGTGTCCTCCCGCCTTGCAGGACATTCCGACGCAGGCGCAAACTCTTTGTAGCAACGAACGCTAAACAGACGGTGAGTTGCGGGGACCCTTGGAATTCACCACCGTAATGGAATGACGATTAACCAGCGTGGTCCGCGTTGGCAAGGATCGCATCACGCAGGTAGATCGCCAAACCTGGCGCCGTCTTGTCGATGTTCTGCCTAAAACGAGGATCGTCGACATACATTGAGCCGAGTCCGCTATGAATCTCGTATGAGCAATCGTAGAACCAGCGACCGATCTGCCCCCGATGTTTCTCCGCCAGGGCCAAGCCCTCATCGCTTGTCGCCTCGACTCCGGCGCCCATCGCGTCCACGAACCTCTGGGTCAACTCGTCCGCTTCCCCCCGATATCGCTTCCAGTCGTCCTTCGTGTATGCACTGGCGCGTGCCTGCGACCATTTCGAGACATCGCTGCCTCCCGAGCGCACCCGGGCCTCGTCTTCGTACTGCTCCGGGTCGAAGTCGCCGAAGACCTCTGGCTTCTCATCTGTAGGCAGATTGTATCCACGCATCTGCGCCTCCATTTCTCGTTCAATCGCGGCCACCATGGACCCTACTCGTCGCTATCGCTCCCGCGGGAGGGAGTGTTGGCGTTCCAGATGGTCGACCGTATCCGCATCGCCGGCGTCGAGCATAGCGCCGATGGCATCGAGCGGGAAACGGAGTACCCTGTAATACAGGATGCGGGATAGGCGATCGCAATCGGTGTCGGAGTAGATGCGATCGCCAGCATCGGTTCGCCCGCTGGGCTTAGCAAGACAATTTGTTCGTAGTGGTGCAATGTCCGGATGGTTACGCCCGATAGTTTCGCAATCTGTCCCACCGAGCGTCCATTGCCGATGGAGCCACTCACCTACTCGTCCTTCCTCGATTTCGGACAACGAATTCGTCCGACTGAATCAGACTCTAATCCCTGACGTCACGTCAGAGTCAAGCGGTATGCCAAACGCGTGAGTCAGACAACCATGGGGAGCCAGCGTCGGATGGACCTAAACGTTCGGCCAGCAAGCGAAGACGACTGCGAGGCGATCGCCAGCATCTACAACGAGGGGATCGACGACCGGATCGCGACGTTCGAAACAA
>JACCUV010000114.1 GCA_013698495.1 Chloroflexia bacterium | reverse complement strand
GTCCATGGGAGCCACCCATCCGAGCCTACTTGACGATCCGCGATCGGATCACTTTCTTCGGCCGGCCGCTCCGGAGCGCGTTCCGAGTTGCTTGGCCTGTTCCGGGCTTTCAGCATCCTCGGATCGCTTTGGCGTGCGCTGCTCGTACTGGTCCCCGTCTGTGCGGGTGAAACAACTGCAATGCGTGTGTTGTGGTCAGCGGCTGGCGCTAACGGTCGGCGGCCGTCAGCGCGTCGTACGGGTCCGACGCGGTGGCCGCCTCGAGGGAGAGCGGGAAAGCATCTCCAACTCGATGTGCTGGTGGGAAATCATCACCGTTCGACCTCCGACTGCTGGGCATTCCGGTCGCGGATGTTGGCGACCTTCTGACCGAGTCCAAAGAGCCTGATAAATCCTTCGGCGTCCGACTGCTGGTAGACATCGTCCTCGCCGAACGTGGCGAGAGCTTCATCGTACAAGCTGTGCGGCGACTTCATGCCTACAGCTTCGCACGCACCCTTGTACAACTTGAGCCGAACATCTCCGGTGACAGGCCCCTGAGTCTTGTCGACGAAGGCGTCGAGCGCCCCCTTCAGCGGTGTAAACCATTGTCCATTGTACACGAGGTCGGCGTACTGCAAGGCGAGCGTATCCTTGGCGCGCATCGTCATCTTGTCGAGCGTGAGGTGCTCGAGTTCACGGTGGGCGGTCATCAGGATCGTGCCGCCCGGGGTCTCGTACACGCCCCGGCTCTTCATGCCAACGAGCCGATTCTCGAGGAGCGTGATCCGGCCGACGCCATGCTTGCCCGCAAGTTCGTTGAGCTGCTTTACTATCGGCACTGGATCGAGCCTGAGCCCATCGACCATCACCGGCCAACCTTGCTCGAAGCCGATCGTCACGTATTCGGCCTCGTCTGGCGCCTCTTCCGGGGACACGGTCAGACCGTAGGCGTCGCCGGGCGGTTCTTCCCACGGGTCTTCGATCACGCCGCCCTCGTGCGAAAGGTGCCAAAGGTTGCCATCGAGCGAGTAGATTTTCCTGGCGGTGGCCGTCACCGGGATGTTGTGGGCGGCGGCGTAATCGAGCGCATCCTCCCGGGAGCGGATGTCCCAGGTGCGCCAGGGGGCAATGATCTTGAGGTCGGGCGCCAGCGACATGAAGGTGAGTTCGAACCGGACCTGGTCGTTGCCCTTGCCGGTGCAGCCGTGCGCGACCGCGCCTGCTTGCTCGATCCTGGCGACCTCGACCTGATATTTGGCGATCAACGGTCGGGCGATTGAGGTCCCGAGCAGGTACTTGCGTTCGTAGATCGCGCCGGCCCGCAAGGTCGGGAACACGTAGTCGCGGATGAACTCGTCCTTGAGATCGTAGACATGGGCCCTGGTCGCGCCGCTGGCGAGCGCCTTGGCCTCGACGCCACTGAGATCGTCGGGTTGACCGACGTCGGCGGCGTAGGCGATCACTTCGCAGTCGTAGTTGTCCTTGAGCCAGGGAATGATCACGGAGGTGTCGAGGCCGCCGGAGTAGGCGAGCACGACCTTGCCGATATAGGGTTTGACGCCGCCGTTGCGAGTAGTCAATGCAGGTGAGTTCATGCAATGTTAACTCCAGATGACGGGATGGGTGTTCCGAATTATCCTCGACGCGACGTGTCTGCTAGGCCGAACGGCGATCAGCCGTTCGCCTGGTACGTGCGCGATCGTGGGGGTTCGGTAGCGGGAACATCTGGACTGGTCAACCTTTTCAACGGCACGGATTCGAAAAACGCCAAGCGGGCGTCACGGAGACACCCCACTCCCGCCCGGTCGACACAGTGTCCGAGCGAATGTCCAACATAGTGCAAACGTGCACAATCTGTCAAACGCCACCATGATCGTGAACTGTGGCTGTTGCGGCTAATGTCGTTATCGCAGATGACATGGTTTCAACGACTACGGGCAACTCATTTTCAGTAAACCGTGCCCATAGTTCGTTGATCCGAGTCGTCATCTCATCATACGAAAGTGTTTCAAAGTCGTTTGGTTCAAGAACGTTGTGAACAAACAGAGGGGTGTAATTCTTGGTTCCAGTGGGATTTGCTGAAAAGGGGGCTGGACCCGATCGCCCTGCTTCTATCAATACTTGTCGTCTCTCATCTCTGCCTGGGCCCACAATGAGCCAGAGCTTTAGATGGTCCGGGGCTACCACAAACTCGAATATCATGTGACGTTTCGATGATACCCACCCTCGTGTAG
>JACCUV010000104.1 GCA_013698495.1 Chloroflexia bacterium | reverse complement strand
ATGCGGAGCTGCTGCGCTACACGGCGATGGGTCAGGACCGGAGTCACCTGAAGATTTTTGCCCGAACGGGTGGACGCCAGGTCGAGGCCGTGTTCTGGGGCGGCGCCTGGCGGTCGCCCGAACTGGTTGGCCAGCGCTCGATCGATCTGGCCGGCAAGCTGGAAATCAACAGTTGGAACGGCCAGGAGCGCCTGCAGATGGTACTGGACGATTTCCTTGTCGTGTAGCAGCCCCACGCGACGCGAATCCGCAAGTTGCGCTGATGATGCAGGGACGCGGCAGGAGGGTCCAGCAACGATCGAGCTTTGAAATATTCGTCTGGATCTTCGCGACCGCCTTTGGATGGGGGTGACGGATGCCGAGGCGACTGCTGGACGAGGGGACATCGCTCAAAGGTGCCCTTTTACGCTCCACAAAGTCGCCGATGGAGCGAGTCGACAGATCTGTGCCTTGGGCAACGTATGCGGCATCGCGATTTGGCGTTGCGTATTGTGGTAAGTGAAGGGTTTGATCAGGGACCCGGTGTTGTTGGCGACCGCGGAGTCATACAAGCGGGTGAATAAACGCGTGCCCTGAACGCTGTCCAATGGTTTGAGCACGTGAACATGCGTTTCGCACCATTGCGGGGATGCGTCCGAACGTATACGTCGTGACAGCTAATTTGTCCAGGAAATGTGGTTCGAATCTCGGGAACACCGTCGTCATACAAATTTCGACAATGCGAAGATCGGCGTGCATATCCCGAGCTCACCAGTTTTGCCTTTTTCGAGAGAAATTGTGGCAATATTGTCCCAAGCATCTGACCTGCAATCAAACGGTACGACGGGAAATACTCGATTCATCACCGAAGACAGGGAAGGAACGAGACTGTGGTCTCCACAACTGCCGAATTAGCTGGCCGTATCGTATCAAGGCGATCCCGTCGGCCTGGATGGTTATCGAAGCGCTATGCGCTCGAAATCGCGATGGTAGCCCCGTTCACCCTCTACGTGCTGTTCTTCATGCTCGTTCCAGTCTTGCAGTCCATTTATTTTAGCTTTGTGCGAGCCGGCACCAGCGAAGTCACATTGGACAATTACCGGGTCATCCTGGACCGCAGTCAGTTTAGTGACGCGTTCGTCAACACTCTCGGGATCACCGCATTTGGGGTCACCATGGAGATGGTGTTCGGGATGATCATCGCGCTGATGCTCTCCCGGCAATTCGCGGGCCGGGGCCTGTTCCGCTCGATCGTTCTTGTCCCGCTTGGCGTGCCGACGATCGTCGCTGGCGCGGCGATGCTCTATTTCATCGGATTCAACGGTTACCTCAACGAGTTCCTGCTTGATCTCGGCATCATCGACGTCCCGGTGTACTGGCAACAGAGCGGGGTACGCGGCATGTTCGTAATCGCGCTCTCGGACTTGTGGAAAGCCACCCCGCTGGTGGTGCTCATACTGCTCGCCGGTATCGAGGCAATCCCGGGTGACGTCTACGAAGCGGCCGGAATCGATGGCGCCACCAAGTGGCAGCAGTTCTTCCATCACACCATTCCCCTTCTAATGCCGTCGATCACGATGGCCCTCATCCTACGCGCGATCGATGCCTTCCGCATATTCGACATCGCAATGGTGATTGCCGGTCAGTCGATCCCGGTGATGAGTTCCTTCGTCTACTTCGACTACCGGGCGGGAAACACCAACACCGCCGCGGCAGCCGCGGTGATTCTGCTGATGATGATCATCGTGTTCGTGATTGCGTACATCTTCCTTGTTGCGCGCCGATCGGAGGTTGAACGATGAGCACCGATGCATCCAGGGACCAGTCGGATTTCGAGTCGCCGGACGCGGGGTTCAAATGGTCGAACCTGGGATTCTGGATCGGGGCGATCATCGTCTGTGCGATCTTGCTCCTGCCGCTCTACGTGCTGTTCAAGGTGTCAGTGAGCACGGTGGCGGAGGCGACCGCACCACGGCCGTCGTACCTGATCGAGAGCATCTCATGGGCTAATTGGGATCGGCTGCTGAATTGGGATACTATCGGCGAACCGCTGCGCCACAGCGTCATTGTGGCGACAGGCACAGCGATCCTCTCGATCATTATCGCGGCCCCCGCAGCGTATGTGATCTCGCGACTTCCACGAAACACCCGGTACATTGTGGTGCTGAGCATCCTGTTCACCCGGATGTTCCCCGAGGTGATCATCGCCACGCCGATCGCGAGCAACTTCTTCGCGTGGGGCCTCAACGACTCTGACCTCGGACTTATCCTCGCGCACCTGATCCGCACACTGCCA
>JACCUV010000103.1 GCA_013698495.1 Chloroflexia bacterium | reverse complement strand
CAGTACGCGTGTGGCGAAACGTGGTAATCGATGCACTGGTGGAACTCCCGCAAGCGAAAATGCAAGGTAAGAGTGTGGCGGAGTGGGGTAAGTCTTCTATGAACGTACACAACTTACGATGAGCGTGGGCCGATGCGCAAGATGTCCCCTGTTGTCAAAGAAACGGGGCGGGGCGGGGCGCTCCTTGATTGAGCTCACCCGAACTCCGACGTAGTCGTGTCATGCATCACGGACCGGGACACCTCAGATACGCACAAAACGCGCATCGGGTTTCAATGAGTCCGATTGTTGCCTGGGCAATGGGTGGGCACACGACTCTTCCGAGCGCAAAACCTGACCGGAGGGGCCCACTCGACCGGAAACGGTCACGACAGATCCGATAGCGGGTCGATCGTGTGTCCGCCCGTCTGGAACCGCAACGTCCATGTGCATCAGGCATTTGGAAGTTCGGCTGCGCGAGCAAGAACCCGGAACACAAAAAGCCGGACGTCAGAAGACGTCCGGCCTTCGTTCGGTTGCAAAATGGTGACGACGACTAGGCCGCCTTGCCCGACTTGCCCATCGTCCGCAGGCAGCGGGTGCAGATGTTGAGCCGCAGCCCGACACCGTTCACCGTGATCCGCTTGCGCTGCACGTTGGGGCGGAAATCCCGGTTGGTGCGGCGCTTCGAAAAGCTCACATTGTTGCCAAAGGTCTTGGCCTTGCCACAGACATCGCATTTACCGGCCACGGCGGGCCTCCCTTGCACATTTCCGCCGCGAATCGGATGAATCCAGACGGGATGCAGCATTGCGCGGAGCGTCAGTATTGCCAATTCGGGTCTTGGGGCGTAAAAGCGGCGCCGTCTCGGGACGACGCCTATCCAGGGGCGAATCTTAACACAGGCCGTGCGCCAGCGCAATTGCCGAATTTCGGGCATGGGCGTTCGCGGCGCGATCAACCTCGGCAGCGAACGTCGTCGCCCGCAAACGAGTATCCTTTCGCACATTGTCACCAGGTCGAATACGTTGATCTCCCCTGAACCGTGATTGGTCATCAGGCAACGGAGTCCAAATGGCAAATCTCCAGTCACAACCTGTCCCTGGCGGTCGCGTCCGCATCGCCGACAACGCGATCGTTACGATCGTGCACGAAGCGGTGCGTTCCTGCTACGGCATCGTCGACCTGGCGCCCCGATCGATCGGTTCGGCGTTAAGCAGGCGGCTCGGCTTCTCCAGCGAGGCGCGCGGGATCGATATCTCGGTCATCGACAACCACGTCTCGATCGAACTCTCGGTCGTCATGGAATATGGCACGCCAATTTTTACGGTGGCCTCGAATGTGATGCAGGCGGTCAAGTTCCAGGTCGAGCGCGTGCTCGGCATGGATGTCGAACGCGTGAATGTCAACGTCGATGGTCTTCACGTCAGCGTGTCCTCACGAGGGACAGTGTGACGACCGGTGCCATCTCCTCAGTCCACTCCTCGATTCAATCCCAACTGTGGAACGGGGAACAATTGGCCGGGGCGTTCACTCACGCCGCCGCCTGGCTGGATGCGCACCACGAGCAGGTTAACGCCCTCAACGTCTTTCCGGTGCCGGATGGCGACACCGGAACCAACATGGCAATGACGATGAAGTCCGCGATCCAGGCCATCGGCGAGGATGCGCAAACCGTGGCCGAGGTAGGTCGTTGGCTTGCCTATGGCGCGCTGATGGGAGCCCGCGGCAACTCCGGCGTCATTCTCTCCCAAATCTTCCGGGGCTTCGCCAGCGGGATCGAGGAGCGGGACGAACTGGACGGCCGCGACCTCGCCAAGGCCCTCACCGGCGCCCAGGAAATGGCCTACAAGGCGGTGATGCGTCCGGTCGAAGGGACCATGCTGACGGTGATTCGGGGGGCCGCGGAACGCGCCACGGCGGCAGCCAAACGAACGTCGTCGCTCCCGACCGTACTCAACGACGCGATCGACGGCGCCCAACACGCGCTCGACTCGACACCGGATCTACTGGACATCCTGCGTCAGGCGGGTGTCGTCGATGCTGGCGGTCAGGGAATCGTGCTCATCCTCGAGGGCCTGGAACGCTACACCCGGGGCGATCTCCTGATCGACGAGAGTGAACTGTCTCCGCTCGGAACCAGGGCCGACATGGCATTTCTCGATCACGGCTCCGATCTTCACGGCGAGGAGGAGTTCGGGTACTGCACCAATTTCATGGTGTTCGGCGACGGGTTCGACTTCGAGCGAGTTCGCGACGACATCGCCGCGATGGGCCAGAGCGCGGTGATCGTGGGCGACGGCGAAATGCTCAAAGTCCACATCCACACCGAGAATCCGGGGCAGGTGCTGGACTATGCGATCGGGCTCGGCACGCTCGACCAGATCAAGATCGACAACATGGCGAAGCAGACCGCCACTCTTGCCGAACAGCGCGCCACGGCGATAGTGAGTCACAATTCGGGCACGGTCGATGCCGTTCCCGTTTCGATCGCGATTGTCGCGGTCGCCTCCGGAGAGGGACTCGCCGATGCTTTGCGGACAATGGGCGCGACCTGCATTGTCCGTGGCGGGCAAACGATGAATCCAAGCACGGAGGACCTGCTCAAGGCAGTCGAGCAGGCGCCCTGCGACGATGTTATCCTGCTGCCCAACAATAAAAACATCATTCTCACCGCCAACCAGGTCGCCAACCTGACCGAGCGCTCAGTCCAAGTTGTGCCCACGATCTCTGTACCCCAGGCGCTGGCGGCTCTCGCCTCATTCCGTCCCGAACAGTCGCTCGACGCCAACGTCACGACCATGACC
>JACCUV010000096.1 GCA_013698495.1 Chloroflexia bacterium | reverse complement strand
CCATCCACATCGAATCGAATCCGAGTGCCTCTGCCAACAGGACACGCTCCCGAATGTCTTTCCATCGCGTGACACTACCTGCCTCGGGATGTTCCCACGTCGGAGTGAGCAGGCCGACCTTGAGCGGGCGATTCCGGGGCGTCTCCATGGCGATTCCCTTCGGTGTCGGTGTGCAATTGACGCAAGACCCACTTCAGCATACACGCTACATCCGCTTGCCGGAACCACCCGCATCTCATGCTTACTCATGCGGTTCGCGAAGCATCGAGAGCCACGCATGGTCCCCATAGAGGAGTACCAGATTGGACGCAAGCCAGGCGCGCCGGTATGCGGAGAGGTGGGGCAGCGTTTGGGCGAAATCCTGTTCGTCCCTGGGGCGCCTGGTTGGACTGAATTTGTAGAGCAACTGGATTTCAGGGGCGATGATCGGCAACCCCTTGGCAGTGGTGGTGATCATCTCCGTCAGCGGCCCACGGATGCGCCCGTCGCGCCGGAAGATCCATTCAGTGTCGGTGAACTCGGAAACCATCAACTGCAAGTCGAAAAAGCCATCGCGGCGTTGGCGCCAGATGTCATGTGCGTCCTCCGGGTACGGTTCACCTTCATGCCAAGGTGTCAGTTTGCCGTGCGCCGCCACGAACGCCGAATCCGGGAAGGCCGGGCGCAGCAAAGCCAACTCGGAGCGAGCAACGATCACATCGACATCCTCATGGGGCCGCGATTGGACGCCGACGAAGAGATCGAGCGCCCAGCCACCGCCGATGCACCAGAAGCCAGGGTAGTCAGCGAACAACGCGCCAACCGTCACCGGATCCAGAATCGGCCGCCACCTCGCCGCATCCGATTCATCATGCATCGGCGACCACCGCTCTCTATCCCCAGCGACCTACCCGGTTCGACCGTCGGGTTTGTCGTTGGAAACGACGGTCGGAGCAAAATCGACCAGCAACCGCAATTTCATGTCGAGGATATGGTGTTCGAGGGCGTCGGCGGCGGGATCGATTTCGCCTTCCAGCAAGAGGTCGATGATCTGCTTGTGCTGGTCGAGGGCGATTTCCATCCAGCCGGGAACGTGCGTGCCCGCCCGCTGGAAGACCGATATTTGCCCCCATAGACCATTGAGAATGCCGATCAGGCGCTGGTTTCGCGATCCCTCGATGAGCCATTGGTGAAAGCCCTGGTCGACTTCGAGAAAGGCGCTGGCGGCGGCGAGACGAGCATCATCGTCGGTGGCGTCGCGAATCAGGACCTCGACCCGGTCGAGCTCGCCGCGCGCCCATCGATATTCTTTCGGTTTCAGTTTTGCGGCGAGGGTGCGGAGGGCAAGCGCTTCGAGCACGGCTCGCAAGTCGAAGATTTCGGCGATGTCAGTCGCGGAAAACGAGGCCACCGAGAACCCGCGGTTCGGTGAGTAGATCACCACGCCATCCTGTACGAGCCGGTGCAGCGCCTCGCGCACCGGTGTGCGGCTGACGCCGAGTTCCTCGCTGAGGTGCACGTCGGAGAGCTTCTCGCCGGGATGCAGGTCGCGCGAAAGAATGCGATCCCAGAGGATGCTGTACACGTCCGACCCGAGGTTTCTGCGCACAATCGGCGAGGTACGTGGCGCGTTGCCTGCCGGATTCTGGCTCATCCGCTGGCTCCTTGCGTTCGGAACGGTACTCCCTGGCAATCACTTGGCATGGCAGTCTGTATACAATAAACCCGAAAATTGCGCTATGGGACCTCGACGGTCGAGACTGCTCCTGGCGGTTTGGTGGGGGAAGGTTAGCGGGTCGGAAAGCACATCTCGACGACCCTGGTCTGATCCGCGAACGCACAGCGTTGCCTGCCCTGAGCTTGTCGAACGGGCCTTCCCGCCTTGTCTCGCATTGAGCGGAGTGGCACAAGAGTCATGAGTGCAAAAGTGACAGGCCATGCACACGGGCGGTGAACATCCACAGAAGCCCGCAACTTGTGCCCGCGAGTTCGCCCCTGCGAGATCGCGATCAGGGCTGCACTGGCTCACGGTGAACCTGTCGAGAGTCGTCGCTGTGTGGCATGCTCACAAGAGATCGTTTCGTGTCGCAACGGCAGGGGGAAATCGCAGCATGTCCATTCGGTTTGCGGAGAGAATGAGCCGGCTCGGCACGGAAACCGCCTTCGAAGTCCTCGTCCGCGCCCGGGCGCTCGAGTCCCAAGGCAAGGATGTCGTCCACCTCGAGGTCGGCGAACCCGATTTCGACACCCCGACAAACGTGATCGAGGCCGGGGTCGAGGCGCTGCAAACGGGCTGGACGCACTACGGACCCGCCAACGGCGACGCCCAGCTCCGCGAAGCGATCGTGGCCTACATCAACGGCGCGCGCAACCTGGACTACAGCGCCGACCAGGTCGTGGTCACGCCCGGCGGCAAACCAATCATGTTTTTCCTGATCCTGGCCCTGCTGGAAGCGGGTGACGAGGCGATTTACCCGGACCCCGGTTTCCCGATCTATGGCTCGATGATCAACTTCTCCGGCGCGAAACCGGTTCCGCTGCCGCTGCGCGAGGAAAACGGGTTCGAAATCGACGTCGACGAATTGGAAAGCCTGATCACACCCAGGACCAAACTGCTGATCATCAACAGCCCGGCCAACCCAACCGGCGGCGTCCTCGGTCGGGACCAACTGGAGCGGATCGCCGAACTGGCAGTCGAGCACGATCTGCTGGTGATGGCCGACGAGATCTACGCCGAACTGATCTACGACGGCGAACACATCTCGATCGCGACCTTCCCCGGCATGGCCGACCGGACGGTGATCCTCGACGGCTTTTCCAAGACCTACGCGATGACGGGTTGGCGGCTCGGCTACGGCATCTTCCC
>JACCUV010000083.1 GCA_013698495.1 Chloroflexia bacterium | reverse complement strand
TCGAAGGGCCGGGTGTCGCCGGTGCGGAACCTGTGTTGCGCCACAAACCGCTCTAGCGCGGCCTTGCCCACGATCAGCGCGCTCTCGCTCACCGCCTGGCTCATCGTCGCCTTGTCGATGATGTCATCGGCCCCGGCGACGCGGATGCTGAGCCTGATCGTCTCGGCCCCGGCCTGGGTCGCCAGTTGCGGAGTCAGGATGCTATCGACAATATCCTGCATCGCCGGCAGGTCGGCGCTCATCACGACATCGCCTTCCCCGGTGTATGAAGGAATGACGAACGATCCGGCGGGATACCGCGCGGCGTCGGCTCCGGGCACATGCTTCTGTTTCTTGAGCAACACCGCCGGGATGCCGGAGACCACCGAATACATCGCGCCCACCGGATACCCGGACATCCCCGGCACCACCAGCAAGTCGACTCGATGTTCGCGCAGGTACTGACTCGCTTCGCGGACATGGAGCGCGACGTGATCGGGCCGCGTCGCCGTTTTGAGCAGGCTTGCGTATTCGATCCCCGCGCCGCCGCCGGGGAAGATCGCCGTGCGACCCAGGCGCAGCAAACCCACCAGCAGTGCCTTCGCGCCGGGGCTCAGGTCGCAACTGGCGAGATGTTCCGGCAACGAATCGTATGGAACGACATCGGCTGCGGCTATCGACGTCGTTTCAATGACCTCGTGCGGTCGCTCGTAGCGCCTGAGGGCCGAGCCATCCTCGGCGACCGGGCCGACCAGCGCGATGGGAGGGGGCGGGTTCTTGTCCTTCATGGGGTGGCACATTCCTTGCATCAATCGGCAGACCAGACTGGTACGAGTTTAGGACCTGGAGCCGGAGTCCCGTCATCCGTTTCGCGGGAACAAGCCAATCACGTGGCGCCAGTCGTCAAAAGTCCGTCATTGTGACGAAGAAAGAATTCCGGCCCCGCTGGATACGGCATAGCCGGTTCGCGTCAGCGATCGATTCCTGGTTGCGTCCCCAAGCTCCGACTGCGTCGGAAGCGCTTCGCGCAGGGATGTTTCCCCTTCGCCGGCGCTCAGGGTCAACATGACGGCGAGTTGAGGACAAAACTGAAAAATCACCGTTCTTCGCGAATGTAGGCCCGGCCCAATGCGGCGGGCTGACCGATCCGCAGGCGACGCGTGCGCATCGTCGAAAACACCAGCACCAGCACCGTGAACGCATAAGGCAGCATGTTGAGGAAGAACGATGAGACCGGCACATTGATCCCCTGGAGCCGGAACTGACCAGCCTCGACCGCGCCGAACAGGAAGGCGCCGGCCGCGACCCGCGACGGATTCCAGGTCCCGAAAATCACCAGCGCGACCGCGATCCAGCCGCGACCCGCCGTCACATTCTCGGCCCAGCCGGGATTTGTCGCCAGGGAAATCACGGCCCCGCCAAGCCCGGCGAACCCGCCCCCGACGATGACGTACACGTACCGCTGCCGGGCGATGTTCAGTCCCATCGCGTCGGCCGTCGCCGGATTCTCGCCGATCGCGCGCAGGTTGAGACCCGGACGTGTCCTGAACACGAACCACCACAGCAGCGGGACCAGGACATAGGCCAGATACACGAGCGCGTTCTGGTTAAAGAGGATGTTGCCGATTTCGGGAACGTCGCCGAGCAGCGGGATATCGATCCGCGAAAAGCGATCCGGCGCCGGTTTCCCAACAAGGGATGCCCCAAGATAGGCCGACAATCCGCCGCCGAAAATGGTCAGGGCCAGGCCGCTCACGACCTGGTTTGCGCGAAAACTGACGGTAAGCACGGCGTGGATCGCCGCCATCGCCCCACCGACGACGATCGCCCCGAGCACCCCCAGCTCGGCGGAACCGGTCCAGTAGCACATCGCGAATCCGCCCAGCGCGCCCATCAGCATCATTCCTTCGACGCCGAGGTTGAGCACGCCCGCGCGTTCCGCCAGCACCTCGCCGAGCGCGGCATACAGGATCGCCGATCCGCTCATCATCGCCGCCGCCAGCACCGAGGTCAGGAACCCGATCGTGAATGCGTCGCTCATGAGGCCGCTCCCGTCGCGCTGACCCGCACAATTCGGTAGAGTGTCAACAGATCGCCGCCGAGCAGGAAGAAGAGGATGATTCCTTGCAACATCGGCGCAACCGCTGAGGGCAGCCCTAGCGAAAGCTGGATTTGCTCGCCGCCGACAAGCAGCCCTGCCAGAAGGAATGCAACGAGGATGATCCCGAACGGGTTCAAGCGCCCCAGCCAGGCGACGATGATCGCGGTATAGCCATAGCCAGGCGACAACTCGCGTTGCAGCGAGTGACCGATTCCCGCCAGCTCGGACATCCCAGCGAGACCCGCCAACCCGCCGCTGACCAGCATCACAATCACCATGTTGCGGCCAGTCGCCATTCCGGCGTACTTCGCGACGCGTTCACTATTCCCGGCGATCGAGATCTCGTAACCCCAGCGCGTGCGTTGCAACACGAAGGAGAGGATCACGGCGGCAACCAACCCGAACACAAGACCGAGATGAACACGGGTCGTACCCCACGTCGGCAGATACGTGGCTGCCGCGAATATCTCTGTGCCGGGAAATCCGAAGCCGTCCGGATTCCGCCACGGACCGTGCACCAGCCACGAGGCGAAGAGAATCGCGACGTAGTTGAGCATCAACGATGTGATGGTCTCGTTCACCCCAAGGTAACCGCGGAGCACGCCGGGGATGCCTCCCCACAGCGCTCCCCCGAGCATCCCGCCAACCATCATTGCCGGGATCACGATCCAGGCGCCTGAGTCAGCGAATCCGTACAGCGCCACCCAGGTCGCAAACACCGCCCCGAAATAGAATTGCCCTTCGGCCCCGATGTTCCAGAGTTGCATCCGGAATGCAACCGCCACGCCGAGACCGGTCAACAGCAGCGGGATCATCTTGACCAGGGTCTCGGAACGCCGGTAGTTGGAACCGAAAGCGCCATCGAACATTTCGCGGTAGACGCTGAGCGGGTTCTCGCCGGCGAAAAGCATGATCGCGCCGCCGACAACGAGCGCGGCGACGATGCTGGCGATCGGGACCAGGATTTGCGCCGCTATCGACGGCTTGCTGACTCGTTCGAGCCTCCAGCCGCGAACCGGCGGCGGTGGTGTGGTCGTTGCCGGAGCGCTCATGCGCAAACCGCCTCTTGAATGGCGTCGAGGCGCGTTCCGGCCATCATCAGGCCGAGGGTTTCGGCATCCGCCCCTTGGGGCGTGACGGTTCCCATCAGCTCCCCCTCGTACATCACCGCGATTCGGTCGCAGAGGGCGATCAGTTCATCGAGGTCTTCCGAAATCAACAACGTCGCCGCGCCCCGGGTCCGCTGCGCGCGCAGAACGCCGTGAATCGCCTCCGAGGCTCCGACATCGACCCCCCGCGTCGGATGCACGGCGACGATCGCGGCGGGCTCGCCGGCAAGTTCGCGGGCAATGAGCAGCTTTTGCTGGTTGCCGCCCGAAAGATCACGCAATCGCGCCGCGTGGTTGGCCGGATTGACCTCGTAGTCGGCCAGCAGGCGATCGGTGAAGCGGGTGACTGCCCGCTTCATCAGGAGTGGCCCGCGGGCGATCGGGTTTCGTCGGTACGTCCGCAAGATCGCATTGCTCGCGAGGTCGAGCGTACCGACCAGACCGGTCCCCAGTCGATCTTCCGGGACGTGGGCCACCCCGGATCGCGCAATCGTTCGAGGATGGGCGTTGGTGATGTCAGTTGCGCCAAGGCACACCGTTCCCGAGGTCGCGGTGCGCAGACCGGTGATTGCCTCCGCAAGCTCGCGCTGGCCGTTGCCGGCGACACCGGCGATGCCGAGCGTTTCGCCCGCCCGGATCTCGAACGAAACACTGCGCAGGGCCGGCAACCGCTTGTCGCTGGTGGCGGACAGGTCGTTAACGGTGAGCGCCACATCGCCGATCCGGCGTCGATCGAGTTCGGCATCCGCAAGCAGCGCGCCAGCCAGTTCGCGCCCGACCATCATCCGCGCCAGTTCCCGACGGTTCGTCGCGCTGGCTTTGACGGTGTCCACGACCGCGCCGTGACGCAATACCGTAATTCGGTCTGCGACCGCCGCCACTTCGTCCAGCTTGTGGGAAATGAAAATAACGCAGAATCCCTCGGCCGCCAGGGCCCGCAGTGTGCGAATCAGGTCGGCGCTTTCCTGGGGTGTGAGAACCGCGGTCGGTTCATCGAAGACCAGCGTCGTCGCGCCCCGAATCAGCAGCCGAATGATCTCGACCCGCTGCTGTTCGCCGACCGAGAGTTGCCAGATCGTCGCTTTCGGGTCGATTCCGAGACCGTACCGGTTGCCATAGTCGACGAGTTTCGCCTCGGTCTCGTCGAGCCGCAAGCCGAACCCGCCGGCAGGCAAACCGAGCACGACGTTCTCGGCGACCGTGAACGAATCGACGAGCATGAAGTTCTGGTAGACCATCCCGATCCCGGCCGCGATCGCATCGCCTGGCGACTTGAAGTGGACCGGCGATCCCCCGATTCGCACCTCGCCCGCGTCGGGCCGGTAGAGACCGGCCAGGATACTCATCAGCGTCGACTTGCCGGCGCCGTTCTCCCCGACCAGAGCATGGACCTCGCCCTTGTTCGCGACAAACGATATGTTGTCGTTGGCGATCACAGGTCCAAACCGCTTGACGATCCCCAGCATCGCCACCGCCTCGTCTTCGGGCGGCGTTGTCGATCCGGCGGACCGGCTCTGGTTACCGACCGGATTCGTCACAGGCTGATGTTCGGTCAAAGGCGCAGGCTCCAATGATCGTCATTCTGACGAGGGAAGAATCCGGTCCCGCTGGATACGGCGAAGCACGCGACGACAAAGTCGGCTCCTGATTGGTCTGCCAAGGAGCCGTCCGCTGACGCGAACCGGCTTCGCCGGAGGACCCTTCGCTACGCTCAGGGTGACGTGACGGACACTACCCCGTTGCGCTGCCCTCGACGCCCTGGACGAACCAGGTCATGTTGAGGATTTCCTCGTCGGTCATGCTGGCGCCGTCGGCGACGCCCTCCGAGCCGTCCTGTTGCGTGATCGGACCGGTGAAGATGTCGGTCACGCCACGGGTTCCGCTGGCGAACTCCTCGGCCATCGCCTGCGCTTCGGCGGCAATCTCCTCCGGCACAAAGTCGGCGATCGGCGCGATATCGACCACGCCATCGGCCCAACTCCCCCAGTACTGGTTCGAGCTCCACTCGCCGGCGATGATCTGCTCGGCCGCCCAGATATAGTAGGCGCCCCAGTTCCAGACCGCGCTGGTAAGCACCGCATCGGGCGCCTGCTCCGACATGTCAACGTTGTACCCGATGCTGTACTTGCCCGCCGCTTCCGCAACCTGCTGCGGTCCGGTCGTGTCCTGATGCTGGGCGATGACATCGACGCCGAGATCGATCAGCGATTGAGCGGCTGAACTCTCGACCTGCGGGTCGTACCAGGTGTTGGTCCACACCACCTGCACGGTCACGTCCGGATTCGCGACCTGGGCGCCAAGCGTGAAGGCATTGATCCCGCGCAACACTTCTGGAATTGGGAAGGCGGCAACGTAGCCGATGCTGCCGGTTTCGGCCATGCTGCCGGCGACGAACCCGGTCACATAGCGCGGTTCCTCGATCTTGCCGAAACCGGTGCTGACGTTTTCGGCGACCTGATATCCCGAAATATGGATGAACTGGGTGTCCGGGAACTGTGGGGCAACGGCCAGCACGGCGGGACCGTGACCGAACGAGGTGGCGATCACCAGATCGTAGCCCTCTTCGGCGTACCCGCGAACGGCGCGCTCGGCATCGGCCTGGACTTCGGGAATGTTTTCGAGGAAGGCCGTTTCGACATTCGGCACGGTCTCTTCGAGCGCAATCCGGCCCTGGTCGTGGGCGTAGGTATAGCCGAGATCGCCGACCGGGCCGATATAGATAAAAGCCACCCGAAACGGATCGCCATCCGGGGTCGCGTCTTGGGCAAGGGTGCGGCCAAGACCGGTGGTCGCGAAGGCGGCGGACGCTCCAGCGCCTGCCACGAGCGAACGTCGACCCAGGCGGGCCTTGAGCAGGTCTTCAGCGGTTCGATAAAGCGCCATCTGGTCTTCACTCCTCATCTCATACGGCGGCGGGCGCCGCCATCGATCGTTGCTTTGCGGGTGTACTGGCGTCATTCTACTCCGCGAGTTCGAAAACGATGTCCTGGGCGCCCTCCCAGACGATGCGGCGTCCGACCTCCTTGAGCTGCTCGTTGCCCTCGACGATCGTCAGGAAGTGGTTCCCCGCCAGTTGACCCATCGTACTCGCGAAGCAGGTTCGACCATACGGAAACAGGATTTCCGTTTCGCTGAAGCCGCCCGGATAGAACAGGACTTCGCCAGCTGCCGGGTAACTGGTCGCGTTCTCGATCCCGACCCCCAACTGGAACTCCCCCAGTGGAATCCAACCCGATTCCCCGCTCCAGCGCGCCTGGATCAGGCGCTCCGCATAGGGCAGCATCGTGCGGAAGGCGGCAACTGTCTGGGGAGCGCGCTCCTCCTCGAACCTTGCCTTGAATGAAATATCGCCGACGCGAATGTTGAGCATTGTAGCAGCGAACTCCTGTTTGGGATTGCCGATTAACACGTTCCCTGGCCGTCATTCCGACGCCGGCGGCGCACCGATCCCGCCCAACACGTCGTCAGCATGAAGCTCTTTTGCAAACGCTTCGGCATCTGCCGCGCGATCAGCATTCAACACATTCAGATTGTCGCACAGGCCGCCTTCGCCAATGGCGCAACGCGTCCATCCTCTCCACCCGACGTCGGTTGCGATTCCGGATCGTTCTGTTAGTATTGGTTCGTAGTTGCGAATGAGTCTCATGTGCATCCCGGGCACGTCTCTAGCAGGAACCGCTTTCGACAATGAATCAAGCCTCAGACGCGCCAGCGAATCGGCGCTCCGCAACCCAGCCTGGCGACGGGGTCGCGGTCAAGTCGCCCGTACCCGACATTCCATCCACCCGTGCGTTCGGCAAAACCGAATCTGAAGGGTGGAAACACGCCTGGGATCAGTATGGGCTGGCGACCGTTGCCGCGCTCGCCTGGCTCTTCCTGATCGCGGCGTTTGCAATCGATCGCCTGACTGGCGCCTCGCAAACCTTCATCGTCTCGCTCTACGTCGCGTCCTACCTGGCCGGCGGCACGTTGGCCACACGAACCGCATTCAGCGATCTGTTCGACCGGGTCGTCAACATCGACCTGCTGATGGTGCTGGCGGCGGCCGGCGCCGCCGTCCTCGGCGCCTGGGCCGAAGGCGCCGTCCTCCTCGCTCTGTTCTCGACCTCCAACGCGCTCGAGTTCTACGCCTTGCGCCGCACGAAAAATGCGGTCCGCGCCCTGATGGACCTGACCCCCGCCGAGGCGACGCTGCTCCACGACGACGGCGAGCGACTCGTCCCGGTCGAGCAGCTCATTACCGGCGACCTGATCCTGGTCCGACCCGGCGAGAAAATTCCAGCCGATGCGACCCTGGTCCGAGGCACAACCGAAGTCGACCAGGCGGCGATCACTGGCGAGTCGATGCCGGTCACCAAAGCCGTCGGTGACGATGTGTTCGCGGGCACTGTGAATCAAAGCGGCGCCTTCCGCGCGCGCGTCACCCACCCCTCGACCGAGACGAAAATCGCCAAAATCGCGAGGATGGTGGAGGAAGCTCAATCGGAGAAAAGCCGCGCTGAACGCTTCACCGATTCGTTCGAGGGTCCGTACGCGATCGGGGTGATCGTGTTCGCGGCGCTGGTCGGTGTCGTGCCGCTGCTGTTCGGGGCCGATGGCGGATCGTCGTTCTACCGGGCGATGACCTTGCTGGTGGTCGCCTCGCCCTGCGCTCTCGTGATCTCGACCCCGGCCGCGACACTCTCCGCCATCGCCAATGCGGCCCGCAACGGCGTGCTGGTAAAGGGCGGCAGCTACCTTGATGAACTCGGCGCGATCGAGATCGTTGGCTTCGACAAGACCGGCACGCTCACCCTCGGTCGAGCGAGCCTGACTGATATTGAGGTGTTCGGGAATCGAACCGAAGAGGCGGCGCTGGCGCTTGCCGCGAGTGTCGAGCACCCCTCCGAGCATCCGATTGCAAAGGCGATCGTGACCGAGGCGAAGGCGCGTGGCCTGGCGTTGCAAGCGGCCCACGACTTCACCACGCAACCCGGAAAAGGCGTAACCGCCATGCTCGATCGCGGCTTCGTGGCGGCTGGCAACGAGGCGCTGTTCGCCTCGCTCGGGATTCCCGTCGCCGCGCTGGCCAGTGAAGCCGCCGCCCGAATTCGTGGACAGGGGCACACCGCGATCCTCGCTGGCGACCGGCAAGCAGTGTTCGCCGTGATCGGGGTCGCCGATCAGGTGCGGCCGGGCGCCGCGGAGGCAGTCGCCGAACTCAGGCGCCAGGGCATCAAGCGGATTGTGATGCTGACCGGCGACAACCGGCTCGTCGGCGAATCGATAGGGCGGCAAGTCGGGATCGACGAAGTCCACGCCGATCTGCAGCCGGAGCAAAAACTGGCGGCGGTCGAACAACTTCGCGCTCAGGGCCGAGTGGCGATGGTGGGCGATGGCGTGAACGATGCCCCGGCCCTGGCGGGGGCCGATCTCGGAATCGCGATGGGCGCCGGCGGAACCGATGTCGCGCTCGAAACCGCCGACGTCGTGCTCCTCACCGGCGATATCGGTCGGTTGCCCTACGCCGTCGGGCTCAGTCGCCGAATGCGGGCGATCATCCGCATCTGCATCGCCTTCTCGCTGGCGGTGATCGTGAGTCTCGGCGTGCTGGCGTTGACGATCGGGATTCCGCTGCCGGTCGGCGTCGTCGGGCACGAAGGCAGCACGATCGTCGTTGTCCTCACCGGTCTCACCCTGCTGGCCTATGGCCGTCAGGACAATCGGAGCCTGGACGTTCGGGCGACGCCCAACCCAGGATCGTAGGGGCGGTACCGGCCCTGCTGGATACCGGCATAAAGGACACCTGGACCACCGTGGCGCAGGGGTGTCCGCCCGCGATGCCGCGCAGCCGAATCGACAGGCCGCTGCCGTGGTGCGGGTTGGCTCCGCCCCGCCCGTTGTTCGTGATTTCGAGACGCAGCCAGCCGCGCTGACGCCGACCGCCATCGCCACCCGTAAGGGTCGACCCCGTGTCGGCCCATCTCGGCCGAACACCGAACCTGGGCAGCCATTCCGCGGGGCCTCCCGCCCATTGAGTGATCGGGAGGGGCGGATCGCGCCTGGGACTGGAGAACGACAGGATCGGCCACGTATCGAGAAGACCCGGAAAACGTCGATGTGTCATTTTGGGGTGCAAAAACTCAAAAAGCCCAAAACCCCCGAAACAACGCAATGCTCTTTTTGTTGAAGTGGCCAGCAAGAACTCCGCAAGAACTCCAATTCGGCGCAAAAATCCCGTACGACGCGGTCGACGGACGGTGACAGGCGGGGTCCCGACAGGCGAACGCGTCGGGGAGCCGATTTCCGGCCAATGGTGAAGATGTGTGCTACCAAGCGCAACGTGATTGGTGACAGAGTCGCTCAGATTGCAAAGTCGAAACTCAGGGTCGATGCAGGGTCGACCCCTACGGGGTACAATCGGTTGGATGCATGCAGCGGGAACATGAAGAGGCTGCCGGGGGGCGCGGGAAATGGCGATCACCGATTATCACGCCCAGGTACTGGCGTACCAGCTCACGAACCGAAGCGCCTCCACGGACATCGACTAGTTAGCGGGTGCGCTGGCCAGCGCGCAGGTTCACCTCAACCCCCATCAGATCGACGCAGCCCTTTTTGCCTTCCAAAGCCCGCTCTCCCAAGGCGTGTTGCTGGCCGACGAAATCGGCCTCAAACGTGTAGCCCGGGTTCACTTCAATGCCAAGGGACGGGAAGTGAACGGGTTGGGGCGGGTGTATTTGTAGCGAAAGGTGGCCATCACTCTGATTGTAAGGACATGCTATGGTGCGGTTATCCATGATCGGAACAGGAGACAGACAAATGACTCAAGGATCGGAAACATCAGTTTTGAACCGAGCTACTCGCTTGGCCGTTTCTAGAGTTCTGAGCCTGATTGCGAAGGGTGAGCGACTCATTGCAACCAATAAACGTGCTCCGGCCGACACCATTGGTTCCCCTAGCACTGTAAATAATGAACTGTTTTATGAATGGAGGTCACAGACTTACTCGTTCCTGGTAAGTTTCCTAGGAGAGAAGAGCGTCTATGCAAGAGAATTCGACAGAGTTTGCACCGTGGCTAGAACGTTCGATGCGAGAACGGGCAACGGGATACTGCAAGC
>JACCUV010000043.1 GCA_013698495.1 Chloroflexia bacterium | reverse complement strand
GCCGATGCGGGCATCGTTCGGCGTTCATGCGTGCCGGGCAACACCCAACGACTCCGCCGGAACGACGACCTCGGCGATATCTTCCCGAGCGGGCCGCTCCCATGTCAGCACATCGTGGTACAGACTGCCAAGTTGTCGCCGAGCGCCAACCGGCTGAACGTCAAACGCTTTCAAGGCTTCTGGCGAAAGCAGCGCTCGCAGTTTCCATGCCCGTCGCGCCTCAAGGCGGGTGAGTGATGCCGTCGTTTCTCTTGGCACACTCCACTCGGTGCAAATCGCATCAATTTCGGGGTCCGCGCGCGTGAGCAACAGTTCCTCGACAAACGCCAGTCCGCCAACGCTGCCGGGCATTCCGGAGGGGACTTCCGCCGAAGTCGTGGACGCGACGAAGTGCGTGGCATTCGCCATTGCGAACACGTTGCGATTTGTTCCCTCCGGGCGTCGCGACATCAGCACTCCGCCGAAAATCATCGCGATTCCGATCGCCATTGCGAGGTACAGGTACTCGTAGTACCCCAACCGGCTCAGGCTGCCGCCAGCCGCGACGATCAGGGTTCCCATACAAATTAGCGCGCAACCCACCATTCGGTTCCGATGCGTACCGCGTCTCCAATATTGAACCGCCGACCAACCGGCCCCGCCGACGATGATCATCGTCCCGACCGAGTTGATCAGGATCGTGATCGCGACCATCTCCGGCCCACGTTCGATGGCGTCCCAACCATCGGCGGCGAGTCGAGTCGAATCTACCGGCGCGTTCTCCACCAGCGACAACCACAGCGCGGTCACCAGGAGCGTCGCGCCTGGACCAAAGCGGCGCATTGCGGCGGGCATCAAGAGATACAACTGCCCGATCGCCAGGAAGGCGACGACGAGGGCTGGACCGGTGAAGTAGTACAGCTTGGCCAACCACGTGTTCCAACCCAGGGCGTTTCCCGCCGCGTCGGCTCCGGCCGCCACCGCGAACATCGTGAAGGCGATCGACCAGACGATCTTGTCCGGTCGTGGACGCGACCGCGCGTCGCGAAGCAAGACAGCGGCGCACATCGCGCTGAGGACTGCGCAAACAATCGGCAAGAGAATCATCGGTTAGAGTGAATCCATTTCCGCTACTTCGCCCGAGGCGGGACATTTTCAACCGTCAACATCAATAATGAAGAGTGTAGCGCCGGTCCAGCAGTGATTCGAGAGTAGACATGCAGGCGCGCACATGCTTCGTTTCAGGATCAACCAGTGACCAACGCGCGACGGTCTGACCATATCGAGTTTGTTCGCCTTGGCGGGCACGCTGTACGCGTCACGTCGTTGACACTCGACGAGCAGTCGGGCTCCTTCACGCTCGTCACGATCACGCGTGGTTCGCGAGACGCCGAGTTGCTCACTGACCTGATTAACCAGGAGCGCGTTGAACTTGAGATTCCCGGTCAAGAGACGATGACTGTGCACGCCTCGGATATCGACCGCCGCGAATTCGGCGAGGGACAGTCTGCAATTACCCGCTTTTCGGTGGTGCTGTCGCCCGGCGAGCACGTTCCGCCATGTCCACCGGAACCACTTGAGCAGTCGCTGGAGGAGCGTATCGCGGCACTTGAAGTCGAGATCAGGGAATTGCGCGCAATGGTGAACAGGATCGACAAGCAATCGTAGCGATAAGGCGCCCCTATCGTGTTGTCATAGCAGTGCATTGCGGGAAATTGGCGCCATGATCCTTCGTTCCCCAGGACGGCCACTACCAGAAACCGAAAGTTTTAACCGCCAATTTCGCGTTCCATGGCGGCGCCGCGATCGGGATTGTCGGCCAGGTCGGCGCCTTCAGCAGGATCCATATGGACAAGGTGCATCGCCTTGTCCTTCACATCCATGGCCTTGTGGGCCACTGCCGCGCGGGTTTCCTCGCCACGCATTGGCGCAAAAACCAAAGCCAACACAACACCGAGCAGGACGCCCAGCACGAGACCGCCGAAGAACCCCTGTGTAGCCGCATGATCCTCACGCTCCCGCGGGAACGCGACTTCCAGTTTCTCCAGCATGGATCCCCCCGCGGCTCGCCAGCGCCGCTCCACCTAGCGCTCAACCTTGGGCGGCTTTTTCTGTTTTCCGGTAACGACGCGTGACATGGCCCGGATTCGAGCGTACTTGCCAACGACGGCAACGAGTGGTTTGACGGCCTCCTCGGTCATGAAATAGGCCGTGCCGCGAATGCGGTTGACTGTGCCTTTGGTTTCATCGAGAATCGGGATTGCACGGTCCTTGAGTTGCATGAAGAGGAGAATCAGGGCCGCGGTGATCGCCGCCAGCAAGATCACGGTGATGACCGAAGTCAGAACCACAAAGATGACGGCGATATCGCGCAGCCGTTCCAGGGCAGACTGATCGTCGCCTCCAAGAAAATAGAGTCCAACGCCAATAAGGACGACTATGAGGAGGGCGCCGACACCGGCCAACACACCTTTGGATTTGAGTTTGCCCATATGCTCTCCTGCTCCCAGATCGTCTTGTTCCGAGTCATGTTACCGAGTTTTGCCGCCGGGCGCCGGACTGCCATAGCCCGTTACGGCGCAACGCGGGCCAATCCAGGCCGTGCGACGTGCTCGATCGTCCCCCCACCCAGCACTTCGTCACCGCGATAGAACACGATCGCCTGACCCGCCGAGGCGATCGGACCATTCCCTGGCGGAAACACGATGGTCGCTTCGCGATCGGCCTCGGGACCTGGCGTAACAACTGCATGCGACGGCGCTCCGCGGTACCGAACCGCAATGTCGCACGTCACTGCCGACGAGGGCCATTCTCCAGAGGTGAATGAGACATCGCTCGCCAGGATCGACGCGGTCTGGGCCCGATCGCGGTCGCCGACCACAAGTCGATTTGTCTGGGTGTCGAGCTCAAGCACGAAGTACGGTTTGCTCGCCGCGATCCCGAGTCCACGCCGCTGCCCGACAGTGTGGTGAACCAACCCTTGGTGCTCACCTAAAACATGGCCATCGCGTGTCACGATTTCGCCAGGTTCCCGCACGTCCGGGCGTCGCTCCGCCACAAAGTCGGCATACGAGCGATTCCCAACGAAGCAAATCTCCTGGCTTTCAGCCTTGTCGGCAACAGGCAAACCAAACCCTCGGGCCAACGTTCGAACCTCCGGCTTGGTCAGCCTGCCCAGCGGAAACCGCAGAAACCGCAATTGCTCCTGGCTGAGCGTATACAGCACGTAGCTCTGGTCTTTGCGAAGGTCAATCGCCCGATACAGCCGAACCATACCGTCCGGTTCGCAGGCTTCGACACGGACGTAGTGACCAGTCGCCAAACAATCTGCCCCGAGCTGCCGGGCGCGCTGCACAAG
>JACCUV010000028.1 GCA_013698495.1 Chloroflexia bacterium | reverse complement strand
ACGGCGGTTGGCCGACGCCGTACGGCGAGGCGTGGCGTCCGATCATCACGGCCCAAGCGTGCGTCACCCTCGCCCGGCTTCGTGCTGGCGCCTGATCAGCCTTCGCTCGATTCGTTGGCGGTGTCTTCGATTGTCGTCGTCAGGGCGGAGACCGCGGCGGTGACGGCTGATCCCGCCGAATCGAGCCACTGTCGATCTCCGGTCAGGCGATTCCGCTCCTCCGCGAGCCAGGCGCGAGTCGTCTCCGGGGCCGGTGAGCCAGCCACTTGCCGCCGCTCGATGTAGCGGCGCGGGGCGAGGTATCTGCCAAGCGTCTCCATCTCAACCTTGATTTCCCGGCCAATCGTGATCAGGGCCGCGGAGTCGATCATGTCCGGAGTGATGCCGCTGACTTCGAGACCGGATTCCTTGAGCTGGGCCAGCACCAGTACGGCAATGCGCCGCGCCGCCGTCGGCGCAATCTGCTCCTCTGTCATCAGGAACGTCGCGACGTCGCTGGCGGTCGTGAAACCACGACCGGCCCGATTGCCAAGATAGGCGCGGTTCACGATCAGACCAGTCGAGAACAACTCGGTTGCGGTCGAAAGTGCTTGCGAACCCTGAACGTCGATCGTCGCCGCGGCGGCGACGATCGCGTCGTGGGCGATGCCTAGTGGTCCGTAATCGAGCCGTCGAACCTGCTTGCGCAGCGCGTCGATTGCGTCGTCGTATTCCGCCAGGCGTCCATGGAGCAGATCGAGCTTGTCCGCCAGCACCAAAGCAGGATGCCCCGGTTCCGGTATCGACGTCCAACCCTCGTCGAGCACAAAGCTCATCGGATCGGTCCGAATCCAGTTGCGCATTTCTGCCACAAAGCGGCCGATCGGGTTAACCACCGCCGCCAGGGCGTCGAGCACACCGACAAGGTCTTCAACCGAGCTCAATGCATCGAGCGTGTTCGGAACCTGGCCGTCGAAACCCAGGCGCCGAGCGAGATCGTCGCGATCGGCGGCGAGAACATCGCCAGCCATCATCCCGGCGCCAAGCGGGCTGCGATTTAGCCGCCCATAGGCCTCGATCAGTCGCGCCCGGCCTGTCTGGAGCGGCCCGATCGCCGCCCCGAGGTAGTGGGCGAATGTTGTCGGCTGCACCGGCCGACCGCTGAGGAATGCCGGCATAATCGTCACCAGGTGGGTTTCGGCCAACACCAGCGCCGAATCCGACGCCTGCACCGCGCACTCCATGAGGTTCAGCGCAACATTTCGCCAGACCAGTCGGGCGGCGGTTGCCAGCCACTCCTCACGGGCCAGTCCGAGTGTGGCCGCGCCAGAAACACTGGCCGGAGTCTGCGCTTCGATTCGTTGATCGAGTTCGTTGACAAGGTCCCGTGCGCTGGCGAGATCGGCGGCATTCGATTGGCGAGCCGCCAGCAGCGACCGGGCAATCGCCACAAAGCCGTCGTCGTCGAGCACACCGGCTCGGCGCAGCTCGACGTCGTGGGCCGCCGCGACCAGCCAGAGACTGGCCCACACGTCGACCGTTGGCCGCACGAACTCATCGCCACTGGCAAGAGGCTCTCCCTGAACCAGTTGCCTGGGCCCGGTTCCGATGTAACTCAGCAAATTGTCTCGTGGGGCGTAATCGGACATCGGGAAAACCATCTCTGTTGTCAAGCGGATAGAAGGAGATTTCGGACGCTCACGCGTGGCGCAGTTCCGATTCGCCGGTCGTGCGCCTGTGCATGCCTACCGCGATCCCGACCCAGGAATCGCGCAGCCCGGTCAGCGACTCGTTTCCAGTATGACGCCACTGCCCGACACACAGGAGTGAATCGGTTCGCAATGCTCAATCCGCAACTGGTACTATGCTCACCTGTAAAACGCGTCAACACAACACGGCTACAGTCATTTTAACAGCGAAGCAATCTCAGCGTCGTTGTGCAACGGAGGGTGTTTCATGGCAGGTCTTACTCGATTGAATGCGCGCCTGAACCGACGTCGGCTGATCGTGGCATCGGGAGGCGCGGCGCTCGGCGCCGCAGTCCTCGGCAAAGGCGCCTACGTCGCGGCCCAGGACTCCGATGTCATCGCCACATTGGTCACCGACACCGCCGGCATCGGCGATCAGAACTTCAACGACCTCGCGAACGCCGGAGGTGTGCAGGCCGCCGAGGACTTCGGGATCGACTGGCGCGTGCTCGAAAGCCAGACCCAGGCCGATTACGTCACCAACCTGACGCTGGCGCTGGAACAGGGTCAGTTGACGGTTCCCAATGGCTTCCTCCTGATCGATGCCGTGGCCGAAGTCGCGCCGCAGTTTCCGGACAAGTTCATAGTTTTCATCGACGCCATCGATGAAAACCCGAATGTCCAGTCGGTGGTCTTCAAGGAACATGAGGGCGCTTTCCTCGGGGGCATCCTCTCGGCGCTCGTGACGCAGACCGGTGTGCTGGGAATTGTGGGCGGCATCCGCGTTCCACCAGTCGAGCGATACGAGGTCGGTTTCATTGCGGGGGCTCGCACGATCAATCCGAATATCGAAATCCTCATCTCCTACGCGGACAGCTTCGAAGACCCGACCCTGGGACAGGATCTGACCCTGGCCCAATTCAACAACGGCGCCGACATCGTCTTGCCCATTGCCGGACGCACCGGGGTGGGGAGTT
Source organism: Chloroflexia bacterium (assembly GCA_013698495.1). GTDB lineage: Bacteria > Chloroflexota > Chloroflexia > Thermomicrobiales > UBA6265 > JACCYX01. The sequence continues at coordinate 15,337 of JACCUV010000028.1, read as the reverse complement.
TCGACGCCGCCAACGAGCGAGGCGAGGGTGTTTGGATTCTTGCCGGGGATACCGATCAATCGCACCTCGGCCCGGAAGCGCAACTCGCCTACATCAAGAAGGGTGTCGATGAGGCCGTCTACCAGGGTTGCGAACAGGTCGCCAACGACACGTTCGAGGCTGGCATTCGCGACCTTGGCCTGACTGAGGCCGGCATGGACCTCCTCGGGTTCCACGCCAGCGTGGATCAGGGAACCCTCGACATCGTGGAAGCCTACAAGCAGGCGATCATCGATGGCACAATCGCGGTCCCCGCCAATGACGCTGAGTTGGAGGCGTTCGAGCCAACCGTGCTTGAAGGCGGCGCCACGCCTGAGGCTACTCCAGCCAGCTAGTCCTTTCGCGGGCCGAGCTGCTATCGGCCCCGGCGGCACGGGGAGGTCATGTCCTCTCCGTGCCGATTGGTGAGTCCGCCCGATGCCAGACCCCCCATCCACAACGTCGCCAGCCGCTGATGCCGTTGTCATGCGGAATGTGGTGAAGCGGTTTCCAGGCGTTGTCGCCAACGATGGTGTCGACCTCACTGTCCGCGCCGGTGAGATTCATGCGCTCCTCGGCGAAAACGGCGCCGGCAAATCGACCTTGATGAACCTCCTCTTCGGGCTCTACAACCCCGACGAAGGCGAGATCCTCATTAATGGCGAGCCGGTGCATTTCCACAACACGCGACAAGCCGTCGAGGCGGGATTGGGCATGGTTCATCAGCACTTCATGCTGATCCCCAGGTTCACCGTCGCCGAAAACGTGATTCTCGGCAATGAGGGTCCGGATTCCGTGCTCGATCGGGTGGCCGCCTCCAGGCGGGTTGGCGAGTTGGCATCGGCGTACGGGCTTAACCTCGACCCCGACGCCAAGGTTGGCGATATGCCAGTCGGCACGCAACAACGCGTCGAGATCCTGCGCGCCTTGTACCAGGGCAGCCGCATCCTCATCCTCGACGAACCGACCGCACTGCTTACACCCCAGGAAATCGACGACCTCTACGTCATCCTGCGACGCCTCAAGTATGACGGCGGCACAATCATCTTCATCACCCACAAGCTGCGAGAGGTCGCCGCTGTCAGCGACCGCGTCACCGTGATTCGCCGGGGCAAGACCATCGGCACTCGAATCACCGCTGAAACGACTGCCCCTGAACTCGCCGAGCTGATGGTGGGGCGATCGGTGCTGTTGCGAGTCGATCGTGACGAGGCAACGCCCGGCGAAGTCATCCTCGAAGGCACGAATCTCGTCTGCATCGGTAGTCATCGTGCGGAAACCCTCAACATTGCGTCAATTCAACTCCGGCGGGGCGAAATCCTCGGTGTTTGCGGCATCGAAGGCAACGGCCAATCGGAATTGATTGAGGTGCTTGCGGGTTTGAAAACACCAGACTCAGGAACCTTGACAATCAAGGGCAAGAGTGTGATTGGCGAAAACGCGACCGGATTTCGTCGCGCCGGCGTCGCCTACATCCCGGAGGATCGGCATGGCCGAGGGTTGGTGCTCGACTTCCCCCTGTGGGAAAACACCTTGCTCGGCAACACCGAGCGCGCGGGATTCACCAGCGGCGGATGGATCAAATCCGGCTGGATTCGCAATCTCACCACTGACCTGATGGCAAAGTTCGATGTCCGCGCGCCTTCGGCCAACACCGCCGCGCGGGCGCTCTCCGGCGGAAACCAGCAAAAGTTAATCATTGCCCGCGAACTTCAGCGCCACCCGGACATCGTGCTGGCGATTCAGCCGACACGGGGGCTGGACGTTGGCGCGATCGAGTTTGTGCATCGCAGCCTGGTGGAAACCCGCGATCAGCAAAAGGCAGTGTTGCTGCTCTCCTTCGACCTCGACGAGGTCATGGACTTGAGCGACCGGATCGTGGTGCTCAGCGAGGGCCGGATCGTCGGCGAGTTCGCCGGCGCCACCGCGGATCGCGCGCAGCTCGGACTGCTGATGGGCGGTCGGGCGATCACGACGACCGAGGCGGCCGACTGATGGCGGCTCACCCACGACGCCCGCGCCGGAGCGGCAAGAAGTGACAACTCGACAGGGAAGCGCAATCGTCAACGCCGCCGGTTCCGTCGTGGCGGTGCTCATTGCCCTGGTGATTGGCGCAGGCGTGATGTTGGTGTCGGGGCTTGACCCGTGGGATGCCTATCGTTCACTGGCGGAAGGCGCCCTTGGCTCGCGGCGGGGCCGGGCGGAAACGCTCGTCTACGCCGCCCCACTTGTCCTCGGAGGTCTCGCCTTTGCGATCGCCGCACGGGCCGGAATGTTCAATATCGGGATCGAAGGGCAACTGGTGATCGGCGGCTTTGCGGCGGCGCTCGTCGGAGCCACCGATTGGGGACTGCCGACCGCAATTCACCTGCCGCTGGCAGTGCTGACGGCGGCGATCGCGGGCGGCATCTGGGGATTTGTTCCCGGCACGCTAAAGGCCGTGACTGGCGCCCATGAGGTGATCACCACGATCATGCTCAACTACCTCGCCTTCCGCCTCATCACCTACTCGATCCAGAAACGAGAGGACGTGCTTCCCGTCGATCCAGCGGTCCAGGGCACCGAGCGGGTGCTCGACACCGCGCGGCTGCCGGTGATCCTCGATCTGACTCGTCTTCATGCCGGGGTGATCCTCGCCATGGTCGCGGCCGTCGCAATCTGGTTCGTGCTCTTCCACACCACATTCGGGTACAAGGTTCGCACCGTCGGCCTCTCGCGGGGCGCGGCTCAATTTGGCGGCATTCGCTGGGGACTGACGATCGCGATTTCGATGACCCTTGCCGGAGCGTTGGCCGGTTTGGCCGGCGCCGGCGAATCGCTGGGTTTGCACGGGCGGCACAGCGCGACGCCGCCGGGACTGGGCTTCACGGCGATCGCGGTGGGGTTGGTTGGCCGCAATCACCCGATCGGCGTCATCTTTTCCGGATTACTGTTCGGGATGTTGAGCGCCGGCGCACCATCCATGCAGGCCAATGCCGGCGTGAGCAAGGAGATAGTGCTCGTCTTGCAGGGGCTGGTGATTCTGGCGGTCGCGGCGTTTGAGGCAATGAATCGCCTGCCTTTTTTCCGTAGGGTTGAACCGCCGCCGCCCTCGGGTGGTGACGGTGAGAGCGAAACGAACGCAGGCGCCAAGCTGCTTTCGCCGAACATTTCCCCCAGGCTGGATCGACTTTCGTGAGCGACTTCTTCACTGTGGCGCTGCTAACAGCTACACTCCGCATGGCGACGCCACTCGTGTTCGCGGCGATGGGCGGATTGCTCTCCGAGCGTTCAGGCGTGATCAACATCGCGCTCGAGGGCATGATGCTGACCGGCGCCTTTTTCGCCGTGGCCGGCACACACTGGACAGGTTCTTCCTGGCTCGGAGCCATCATCGGCGTCGGCGCGGCATCCGTGGCCGGATGTATTCACGCCTTCTGGTGCATCACCTTGCGCGGGAACCAGATTGTAGCTGGTACTGCGATTAACCTCATGGCGGCGGGATTGACCGCGTTTCTGATCCAGATCATCTGGGGAAGGGCCGGCGGCACCGATTCCGTCAGCCAACTTCCAGATGTCTTCGGCGGGGTCAACATCCTGATCATCGCCGCGATTGTGCTGGTGCCGCTGGTGCACTTTTACCTGTTTCGCACAAAGCAAGGTTTACACACGATGGCTTCCGGCGAAAGTCCCCAGGCGGCGGAAAGCGTCGGCATCGACGTCACGCGCAACCGATATCTGGCGGTCGTCGCCAGCGGCGCGTTGGCGGGCTGCGGCGGCGTGTTCCTCTCGATCGGCAATCTTTCGTACTTCACCATTGACATGACGGCCGGGCGCGGATTCATAGCCCTGGCGGCGGTGATTTTCGGTGGATGGACGCCTTTCGGGGCCGCTGCCGCGGCACTGCTGTTCGGTTCAGCGCAGGCCGTCCAGATCCAGGCCCAGGCAACCTCGGGATTCCCTGTCTCCCCCGATTTGCTGGTAGCGCTGCCCTACCTGCTGACCCTGATCGCCGTGACCGGACTCATTCGCAATGCGCCGGCGCCGGCGGGCCTTGGCAAGCACGCCAACGCGCACTAAACGCAGGCGCTTCCATTTGCCCGCGTTCATTCCCGACTCCCGTTCCGTGGTGTACAGTCGTAAGATACGGACTTGCCTCGCCTCAACGGGTGGTGACGCGGTGGTGGCGATGACAATGCGTAATTTTTCGCGATTCCGGTGATTTGCGGCCAGCCCAGGCGTTCTTTGAATCGATCTGGGCAAATGTGGGACAGGGTGATGCACATGGCAGATACGATTCGCGTCATCGTCGTCGAGCGAGAACCGCTTTTTCGCCATGGTCTCGTTTCAGTGTTGGAATCGATCGATGGCATTGAAGTCGCCGGCAGCGCCGACTCAGTGGAGGCCACCTATCGATTGGCCGACGAGGCCTCGCCGGTGGTCGCCCTGATCGGCACGACCTTGACGGAAGCGCCGGGATTGTCATTTGCCGCCGAAATGCGTCGTCGCTATCCCGCGATCGCGACCATCGTGATCGCGGCCCACGAGAGCGACGACGAATTGTTCTCGGCGATTCGGGCCGGAGCCGCCGCCTATTCCGGTCGCGACATCAGCGAACAGACGCTGCGGGAACTTGTCACGCGCGCGGCGACAGGTGAGTACGTCATCAACGAGCAACTCTTGAGCAAGCCGTACGTGGCCGCGCGTGTCCTCGATCAGTTCCGCACCAACTCCACCGCCGATGCCGCCATCAGCCATGCCCTCATGCCGTTGACCGACCGCGAGCTTGAGATTCTGCGCAAGGTCAGCGACGGAATGACCAATGCCGAAATCGGCTACGCGCTCGGCATCAGCGCCCAAACGGTCAAGAATCATGTGACGTCGATTCTGCGCAAACTGGCGGTCAACGATCGGACGCAGGCCGTCGTCACCGCCCTGCGCCGTGGGTGGCTTTCGATTGAGATAGACAGCGCTATCGAACCGGAAACGGCCGGTGTCACATCGACGCCTACGAGTCGACTTGGCGCCGCCAACCTTTCCTGAGTCCGTTGACCAACCCGATTTGGCGGGTGTCCAAAACCGCCAATTGACCGGTTGTGCCTGACCCGTGAGAATATCGTTAAGCATCCTGAACTGGAGTCGAGTCGAGCGCTGCCCGTCATCGCGGCGAACTGGAGATTTCCCGACATGGTCATGAGTAAAATGGTCGGCGCCACGGTCCGCCGCAAGGAAGACCCTCGATTGATCACCGGAAGTTCGACCTACGTGGACGATGTGAAGCTTCCCGGCATTCTCCACGCCGCGTTCGTGCGCAGTCCATATCCGCATGGCGTGCTCAAAGGTGTGGACGCGTCAGCTGCCGAACAGGCGCCCGGCGTGGTGGCAGTCATCACCGGAGACAATCTTCACGAGTATCTCGCCAACGTCGATACGACCTCCCGCGGCGAGGATTCCGGCGAGGAGGACACCGGCGCAACCGAAGAAGATGCCGCCGGGGAAATTCCTGTTCCACCAATCCGGCCGCTCGCCTCAGGCAAGGTTCGTTTCGTTGGCGAAGCGCTCGCGATGGTCGTGGCCGAGACCCGCGCTCAAGCCGTCGATGCCATCGAGTTGGTCGAACTCGACATCGATCCGCTCGACCCGGTGACCGATGTCTTTGCGGCGATGGAAGACGGATCGCCACGCGTCTACGACGAGGTAGCCAACAACATCGGGGCCGTGGTTGGCGGCAAGCGCGGTGGCGACGTCGATGCCGCCTTTGCCGCCGCCCCGTTCACGACCAGTGCGCGCATCCGCAGCCAACGCCTGTGCGCCTCACCGATCGAGCCACGGGCCGTACTGGCGAATCCCGATCCAATCACGCGGGGCGTCACCTTCTGGACCTCGACCCAGGCGCCGCACTGGAATCGCAACGAGGTCGCCAAAGCGCTTGGTCTCAGACAAAACCAGGTCCGTTGCATTGCACCCGAGGTTGGCGGCGGATTTGGCCAGAAAATTGGTTCCTACGCCGAGGACTTCCTGGTCACCGCCGCCGCCCTCAAACTCAAACGACCCGTAAAGTGGACTGAAACGCGCTCCGAAAATTTCCTCGGCAGCGCTCATGGTCGCAATCAATGGGTCGACATTGAGGCCGCCGCCGATGAAACCGGCAAGATTTTGGCGCTTCGAGCGCGGGTCACCGCCGATGCCGGCGCCCTGCCCAAGGGCCTTGGCCTGGCCTCCTCGACCTGGCAGATGGCGACCGGTTGTTACGACATTCCGGCGCTCGACTACGTGTGCACCACTGTCTACACCAACACCGGAGCAAACCACGCCTATCGCGGCGCCGGGCGGCCGGAAGCGGCCTACTACATCGAGCGTATTGCCGACCTCGTGGCGGACGCCACCGGAGTCGATCCGGTCGACGTGCGGCGCGCAAACTTCATCCAACCGGATCGGTTTCCATTCGACACCCTCACCGGGGCGCAGTACGACTCCGGCGATTATGACAAGGCGCTGGACAAGGCGCTTGAAATTATTGATTACCAGGCGCTTCGTCAGGAACAGGCTGAGTTGCGCGATCAAGGTCGATTCATCGGCATCGGGCTGGCGAGCTATGTCGAAATTTGCGGATTTGGACCGTACGAGAGCTCAACCGTCCGCGTCGAACCGAGTGGCGCCGTCACAATCTTCACCGGTATTTCTCCCCACGGCCAGGGCCAGGAAACGACGTTCGCCCAACTCGCCTCCGATAATATCGGGGCCGACTTCGACGATGTCGTCGTACACCATGGCGACACCAACAACACCCCGCAAGGTCACGGCACGATGGGCAGTCGGGGCCTGGCGGTCGGTGGCGCGGCAGTGATGCTTTCGCTCGACAAGATTCGAGATAAGGCGCGCCAGATCGCTGCCCACATGCTGGAAGCTTCCGTCGAGGATATCGAACTGGAAGACGGCGTGTACCGCGTCAAGGGAGTGCCGACGCGCTCCGTGACGCTTGCTGACATCGCGGACGCGACCTACGGCGGCGATCTCCCGGACGAATTCGACGCCGGTCTCGAGTCGACCGACTTCTTCCGGCCATCCGGCACGACCTTCCCGTTCGGAACGCACATTGCCGTCGTGGAGGTAATTCCGGACACCGGTGAAATCAGGTTCCTGCGCTACGTCTCGGTCGATGACTGCGGCAAAATCATCAGTCCGATGCTGGTCACCGGGCAGGTCCATGGTGGACTCGCCCAGGGCATCGGGCAGGCCCTGTTCGAGGAAGTTCACTACGATGAGTCGGGCGAACTGATTTCCGGCACCTTGAACGACTACGTCGTGCCGCGGGCGCACCACTTCCCCGAGTTCGAATCGCACCATACCGAAACCCCGACCTACATCAACCAGATGGGCGCCAAGGGAATCGGCGAGGCGGCCACGATCGGTTCCACTCCGGCCACTGTCAACGCCGTGATCGACGCCCTCGAACCGTGGGGCATCACGCACTTGAACACGCCGTTCACGCCCCAACGAGTTTGGGAGGCGATGCAATCGGCCCAGGAATCGCCGTCCGCCGCCGACTGAATGACGTTGGGTTCTTGTTGACATCCGTTCGCGAGGGGCGACGTTGTCATTCCGGTCCAAAGCGTAGTCGAATGAAGGTGGAATCTTTGGATTTCCCCGGACCATTTCTGATGCATCGACTTCAATGACGTACACCGCATAAATCACGGCCGGACGAACAACGCATCGAACCCGGCCGCCTCTGTTTCGAACCAACGACGCTGCTCATCCAACGCGGGCCGGGCCTCGGCGATCGCGTCCCGCACCCGATTCGGCGCCGTTCCTCCCCGTATGTCGCGCAGCGAGACGCTCGCCAGTGCATCGAGCGGAGGTCGCTGTTTGCCGAACACCGGGTGCACCTCCGCCCATTCCTCCTCCAAGAGATCGGCGAAGGTCCTGCCCTCGGCCAGGCACGTCCCCACCAGCCTGCCGACCACACCGTGGGCCTCGCGAAACGGGACGCCATGCTTCGCCAGCAAATCGGCGGCATCGGTGGCGAGCGCGAAGTCCGCAATCGCCGCCTCCGCCATGCGTTCAATGTTGAACCTCGTGCTCGCCACCATCGGCGGGAGCACGTCGAGCAGCGCCAGTACGGTGTCAACTGCATCGAAGACGCCCTCCTTGTCCTCCTGCATGTCCTTGTTGTAGGCCAACGGCAGACCCTTCAGCGTCGTCAACAGCGCCATCAGGTCGCCAAACACCCGCCCCGACTTTCCACGCCCGAGTTCGGCAATGTCGGCATTCTTCTTCTGGGGCATGATTGAGCTGCCGGTCGAGAAGGCATCGGAGAGCTCAATGAATCGGAACTCACCGGACGACCACAGGATGAGTTCTTCACTCAAACGCGAGAAGTGAACGGCGATCGTGGCGCAGGCGAACAACGTGTCCAGCGCAAAGTCGCGGTCCGCGACGGCATCCAGGCTGTTGGCGCTGACCCTGGAGAATCCGAGGTCTGTCGCAACCGACTCGCGGTCCAGTGGAAATGACGTCCCGGCCAACGCGCCGGAACCAAGGACGAGGACATCCGTGCGCCTGTGGGCATCGCGCACCCTGTCCAGATCGCGAATCGACATCTCGACATACGCGAGCAAGTGATGGCCCAGCAGTACGGGTTGGGCGCGTTGGAGATGGGTGTACCCCGGCATCGCTGCGTCCGGGTGAGCAGCGGCGGAATCGACCAGGGCATCGGCAAACCCGATCAGGCCGTTTCCAATCTCGACCAATGCCCGCTTTGTCCACATTCGGAAGTCGTTGGCAACCTGATCGTTGCGGCTGCGACCGGTATGCAGCTTGCCGGTGACGTCGCCAATCGACGCGCGCAGGCGACGCTCGACACCCGTATGCACGTCCTCGTCGGCAACTGTCAACCGAAACTCGTCCCGATCGACTTCGGCCAGCACATCCCACAGACCAGTCTCGATCCTGGCGGCTTCGTCCCCGCTTACGATCTCCTGGCGTCCGAGCATCCGGACATGGGCGATCGATCCGCGGATGTCCTCCCGAACCAGCCGAATGTCAAACTTGACCGACGCGTTGAGCGCCTCGACTCGCTTGTCCGGCGACATCGCGAACCGACCACCCCATGCTTTTGGAGAACCAACGCGATCATTCATACCTGCAAACTCCAAACCACGACTTCGAGTTGAGCGCAAGACGCATAGACATCGACGCGACCTCCACCAGGGCAGATATTGTCATTCAGACGAAGGAAGAATCATGCGGTGTCTAACAATCCACGGGCTCCCAGCCAACGAAAACAAGATTCGCGGGAGGTCGCCGGGACGTGGGCCCATCGGACTTGCGAGGCTACAGGGATTATCGACCGCCCCATGATCGGATTCTATCGCTTTCGGCGTCAACTTGGTGTGCTTGGCGTACTGCCCTCGACGACGTCTCTGATCTATACTTCCAACTAGCACACGTGTTCGGGTTCGTGACTCGCCGAGGATGGTCGCCTCCAGGATGTCAGCAATTTTCAGCAACGCCCCAGTGAACCCGTCCCGGCGACTCGTCGACCAGGTCAACGAGCTCAAGGTCTCCCTTGCGCGGCAAAACATTCAGGTCACGGACATGAGCCGGGCCGGGACGCTTGAATCCGGGATCGGTAGCGAAGGTCCCGGTGAGGTGACGGCGAGCGCGAACGAGGCGCCGGTTGAGCTCGATCGCCTCGAAGGTAGGATAATCGGCCGCAAGATCGAGACGGCTCCACCGGGCGCCTCCCGGTTTCGATATTTCCTCGATGGCAGTCAGAAAACCATCCCGGTCTGCCGGATCGGCCTTTCTCCGGTTGTCGCCGCGCTCTCGGCGGTCGGGATTCTCCAACGCGACGGCAGTGGGCAGGGATCGCTTCTTCCCGGAACGCTAGGCGTCAACCAGGCGTGGATCGTTCCCAGGGAAACAGGACACTCCGCGCTTGATCGGCTCATTGCAGAAATTGAATCCTGGGGAGGCATGGTGATTGACCCACTCGTCAAAGGCGGCGAGCTGCCGTGTGACCAGTACCAGGCGCTTGCCGGCGACTACGGCAAGATGCTTTCCTGCGCCTTCGATCTGGCTGGAGAACTCAGGAGTGGGCAAGAACAGGAACTCCTCGCCCAGTGGCACAACGCAGCAGGCGTCGAATGCCCCGACGACTGGATCGTGGTCGATGGTGGTCTCCGCTCCAACGTCCCAAGCGCCGTCGGACTCGTTAAGGAACTCCAGATCCAGCACTTGACCGGGGACGAAGCGCTCGCCCTGTTCGACCTGCCACAGGGCCACCGCACATCCGCCTTCCGCTACGTCAGCCCCAATCGGCGATCGGTCGCCTCGGACGGGATGGACACATCGGAAAACCGGACGTGGTGGTATATGCGCCTCTGGAATTCGACCGGCATGGACGCGCGGCACTCGCTGGTGCGGATTGAGGCGCCGCATCGAATCGCGACGACAGCCCAGATCGACGAACTCTCGGGCTGGATTCTGGCCGAGCGTCTCCCGCGCGCGACCGACGATCCACGCTGGCCAACCTTGCTCTATCCAATCTACTATCTTGAACGCATCCTCAAACGACGCCTCGCCGAAATCACTGCTGGCTGGCCATCCGCTTAGCGACTACGACTCAGGAAGACGACAAATGACCCAACTTCTGGATGCAACGATGACCGCCGTTGAGACCGAGGCGCCGGCCGAACGCGTCTGGCGCCGCAAACAGTTCCACGACCTCCTCGACACCGCCACCGGCGAGATCGGTCGAGTCGTCAGCAGCGAAAAGGAACCGGCGGGCGCGCACCAGTTCTACTTCTGGGCGGCCGACGATGCCCTCACACTCGATGTCGGCCACATCGTCGTCGCCTTTTCCGAGGAGGCCGCAGTCATCGGTGTGGTCGACGAACCGCGGCGATACTCGGACTTGCGCTCATTTCTCGACGATTACTTCGACCGCCATGTCGAACTCGCGCTCGCCGCCGACACTCCCACCCAACGACCGGAAATACTCGTTTACACGGTCAAGGTGCTGGCCAGCAAGCATCGTCGCGCCGATGTTCAGTCACAGCGCCCCGTGATCAACGGTCCGGTCTACTTCGCAACCGAGGCAGCGATCGAATTTGCCCTGGGCACGCACGGATTCAGCGGCGCCAGAGTGCCGGCGTTGATGCACACCAATGGCAACTATGTCCGCACCGATGAAGGCGCAATCGAAACCGATGAGCGTGGGTTGCCAAAATTCCAGCGCACGCCCCTTTACCTCGATGAGGATTACCTCGTCGGCCCAGAAGCGGGCCATGCCAACTGGACCGGCCAATCGGGACTCGCGACCAAGACCAGTCATGCCTTGTTCCTGATCGGCTCGGTTTTCCAAACCATGCGGAACGAAGGCAAATCCGTCGCGGCGATCATGTTCAACGTCAAGGGGCCCGACTTGCTGTGGCTGGATAAACCAGCGCAACCGCCGCCAGAACTGGAGGATGCCTACGCGGCGGCTGGATCGAGGGTGTTGGGGCAATCCGATCTGGAAGCCTATGCGGCGTTCAGGATCGACCCCAAACCATTCGACAACATGCGCATCTTCGCCCCGTTTCGGTTGGGTCACGACCCGAGGGTCAGTCCGCAAGGCGTCGCCGACCTTTCGACCTTTAGCGACTACCGATCGCTCAATACCGAACGCAACGCGCCCGGTGAAACCGACAGCGTCTTTCCGATCCTGTGGTCGCTGGAATCGGCGCTGAGCCGCCCCACCAAAGTCTTCGACTTCAACGACCTCGACGACAAAATGATGGGATTCATCTACGAACTTCGGGAGCAAGAGGTCAAATCGCTCAGTCAACTACAAAAGAAGTTCGCGGAAATCTCGGCTTTTTTCGAGTCGGAGGAACATGCGCGCGACGACACCTGGAACGGTCATCACAAAGCCACGATCCGCAAGGCCCAGAACCGGTTCAAGGGCCTCAAGGAGAAGATGGGTGGATTGCTATCGGACGGAGTCGTCAACTACGGCAACTTGCCTCGCCACGACGCCGAGTTCACCTCCAGTGAACTTCGCGTCGTCGACATCTCGTCCTGCAACACGGTGGCTCAGGAACTCATCGTCAGTTCTACGGTTAACAAAATCTGGAATCTCGCCGAGAAGGGTGAGATGGGCGTCGACAAGCTGATCGTTTTCGTCGACGAACTCAACAAGTACGCGCCAGCCGGTGGCGATGGCGGATTGCGCGACACGCTGGTCGACATTGCGGCCCGAGGTCGACACCTGAACGTGGTGCTGCTTGGCGCCCAGCAGTTCCGGTCGAAGGTCGATAGCGAAATCCTCGGGAACTGCGGCACATCGTTCTATGGGCGCGTTGGCGACGAAGAAATCATCAACTCGGCCTATCGGTCGATTTCGGAGACCGCCCGGCAGGAGCTGCTGGGACTGCCGAAGGGCCGCATGCTGGTGCGGCACGCGCATTTTCGGGCTCCTCTGTTCGGCACGTTTCCGTTGCCACCGACGATCCAGGGAACCAGCGGTCAACGCATCTTCAACGGAGCGAGCAAACCCTACGATCCCTGCACCGGGTTGTTCCGATCGCTGAAGAAGCTCATGGGGGAAAAGGCGCCAGGTCTCGAAGAGGTGAGGGCCGAGTCTCTCGGTCTCGACGGCGGGGCGATTGACAAGGTGCGGCGCGAAATCGATCGGCGCTACGGCGGCAAGGTCACGTCGATCGGCGCGAATCCCTGGCGGTCCGCCCAACGGGAGCTGCGGACAGCGGTCGAATTGCAGTCGCACTCGTGAGCGAGTCGATCCAGATCGCCCACTTCTCAGATACGCACCTCGGGTACCGCGCTCTCAACAAGATCGATCCCGATTCGGGCCGCAATCAGCGTACGCTCGATGTCGACAATGCCTACACACGGGTAGTCGACGACATTCTCGAGCGAAACGTCGACGCCGTGATCCACGCTGGCGATGTCTTCCATCACTCGCGTCCGACCTGGCAATCGTTGCGGCATTTCATCCGCCAGATGCGACGACTCGAACAGGCCGGGATTCCCACCCTGATCATCGCCGGCAATCACGACACCCCGCGCATCCGCACCGGCGGTTCCGCCTATAGTGTGCTGGAACTTGCCCTGCCGGAGATCGCCTTCGTCTGCGACTACGAGCATGTTCACGACGTGACGACATTTTCCGACTTGAATCTCCATGTGCAGGCCATTCCCCACGGCGCGCTCACCAATCCGGACCCGGTGTTCGTGCGTGCCGCCGATGGCAAACGCAACGTGCTCGTCACCCACGGCGTCGCCTCCGGAATCCTCGCGCCCGGCCTGCAATCCGAACCTGGCGAGCAGGAACTCGATTCTCACCTGTTCGAACCCGGATTCGACTACATCGCGCTCGGGCACATCCATCAGACCCAACAAGCCAGGGAGAATGCGTGGTACTCAGGTTCGACCGAGCGCTTCGGTTGGGGCGACGTCGATGCCAAACCGGGCTACAACCTGGTCGAACTGACCACGCCCGGGGCGCCGCCAACTGTCTCGCACGTCTCGATTCCGGGACGTCCGATGGTCGCCCTCAAGGCGGTGCACGGCGAGGGCAAACAGGCTCGCGACATGGCAGACGCAGTCCTCGATCAATTGAAAGCGATCAAGGACGTCTGCGCCATGACCAGGGTCGAGTTCCGCAACGTCGACAGGCCAACGCGACGCGAGGCGCAAAGCCTGCTCAAGCGCGAAGCCGAACAATTCACCTGGCATCTGGAGGTGGCGCCGGAACGTGCCACCTTCGTCACTTCCGAGGGCGATGCCGCGCTTGACGACTCGGTGCTCGACCTGCACGCCTTGTTCAACGAGTTCGTGGCGATGCGCGCCCCCACCTATCAGAACCAGGCGTTCTCCACGATGCTCCTTGAACGTGGCGGCAAGGCGCTGGCGGACGCCATCGTCGCCGACGAGAGCGTGATGCCAGAGGATGACACCCTCGCATGATCCTGACCCGCATCCAGATCGAGAACTACAAGCAGTACCAGGGTAGCCACGACATCGAGGTTCCCGCCCAGGCGACGATCGGCGTGATCGGTGAGAACGGAACCGGCAAAACGACCCTGTTCGAGGCGATCGAGTGGTGCCTCTACAGCCCCAGAAACATTTCGCCGGCAGACGTTCGTCCCCGCGGCTTCACTGGACACACCACGGTCACAGTCCATCTCGAATCGGCAGATTCTACGCAACACTTCATCGTTGAACGCGTCCTCAAGCGCACGCCCTCGGCCACCATTTTCCGGGTCGACACTTCGGGCGAGATCGTGCCGATTGTGCAGGGTCCGCGCCAGGTCAGCGACTACGTCTCAACGAAACTGATTGGTTTAAGCCACACCGCGTTCACAGCTACGTTCTTCACGAGGCAAAAAGAACTCCACCTCTTCGGCGACGAGACGCCCGGGAAGCGCCGGCAGGAAGTCGGTCGCCTGCTCGGTCTCGAAACGATCCGCTCCGCGCAGAAGAGCATCGTCAACGATCGCTCCAAAGCGGCGGCCGATTCCAGGGCGATGGTCGCGCAATACGATCGGGAATCTGAAGGTCGAGACTTCGCCGCCGAGTTGGGCGCGGCGGTCGTCCAGATCGACGAGCACGCGAGCCAACTCGCGACCGGCGCCGAAGCGATCGCCACAACCGAACGGTCCAGGATCGAGACCGAGGCAAAGGCAACATTGGCGCAGGAACGCCGCAACAAGGATATCGGCTTTGGTCAACAACTCGAATCCTCCAGGCGAGAACGGCAATCGGTCGACCAGCGCCTCGCACAAATTGTGGTTGACCTCAAACGACTCGAGTCCCGGGAACATGAGCGTTTGAAGCTGGCGCCGATCGCCGCCAACCTCGATCCGCTCCGACACCGGATCGTCGAACAGGAAAAGGAGCGCTCACGGTTCGAGCAGCGAAACGAACTGGTCCGCCAGATCAAGGACAGCGTGCAACGATCGCGCGATCTCAATGGCACGGTCCGCGATGTCGTGACTCAGACTCGCTTGACGTCCCCGATCGAAGGGTGGTCCTGGTCCGACGCCGATCTGGTCAACAGCCGCGCCGGCGCCAAACGCCTCGTGGAGATCGTGAACCAAGTGGACCTTCAAGGCGCCGAACAGCGCGAACGGAGTTACCGGGATGCGCGCGCAACCGCCGACGAATTGGGAGGCGCCACCGAAATCCTGACGCTCTACCGGACCACCAGGGAGACGTTGGACCAAGACGAACAGAAGCTTCTTCTCGATGGCGAGCCTCGAGAGAAACTCCCGGACCTGGATCGGGATCGGGATCGGTTGCACCACGACCGCACCACGATCCACGCCAA
>JACCUV010000408.1 GCA_013698495.1 Chloroflexia bacterium | reverse complement strand
GATTGGAGTTGATCATGATCGACGCCACGCCGTTTTCGCGCAGCGCCTGGGAGGCATGCACCGAGCAGTAGTCGAACTCGATCCCCTGCCCGATCCGGATCGGACCCGATCCGACGACCACGGCGCGTGGATCAGGAAGCGGATCGGCCTCATCCTCTTCTTCGTACGTTGAGTAGAAGTAGGGCGTTTGGGCGGCAAACTCCCCGGCGCACGTGTCGACCATCTTGTAGACCGGGGACATGCCCAACGATCGGCGAATAGCCGCGATATCGATCGTCGCCCGTCCGGAACAGATCCCGATGTGCCGGTCCGAGAAACCGGACCGCTTCGCCTGCCACAACAGTTCGTCGGTCAAATCCTCGTTCGCCATCCGGCTTTCGAGCGCAACCAGTGCCTCCAGTTTCCAGAGGAACCATTCATCGATCGCGCTGAGTTCGTGAAGTGTCTCCACCGACGTATCTCGGCGGAGCGCCGCCATCAGCGCCCAGATCCGGAGATCAGTCGGGCGCCTCACGTATTCGAGTATCGCTTCGAGATCGTCGCTCCAGGCCGGATCCTCCCAGGAAAGGTCTTTGGCCGTGGTTTCGAGCGACCTCACGGCCTTCTGGACTGCCCCTTCAAACGAGCGGTCGATCGCCATCACTTCGCCGGTGGCCTTCATCTGGGTCGTGATCGTGCGATCGGCCTTCGGAAACTTGTCGAACGGCCAGCGCGGAATCTTGACGACCAAGTAGTCGAGGGCTGGTTCGAACGCCGCCGTAGTTTTGCCGGTGACGACGTTGGTGAGCTCATCGAGACGTTTGCCGATCGCGATCTTGGCCGATAGGCGAGCGATGGGGTAGCCGGTCGCCTTCGATGCGAGGGCCGAAGAGCGGCTAACCCGCGGATTGACTTCGATCACGCCATAGTCCATCGAATCCGGATCGAGTGCGTATTGCACGTTGCATCCGCCTTCGATCCCGAGCGCGCGGATGATGTTGATCGCGGAACTGCGCAACATCTGGTATTCGCGATCCGAGAGCGTCTGCGATGGCGCAACGACGATGCTGTCGCCGGTGTGCACACCCATAGGATCGATGTTTTCCATGTTGCAGATCGTGATGCAGGTATCGGCGCCGTCGCGCATCACCTCGTACTCGATCTCTTTCCAACCGATAAGGGAGCGTTCGAGCAGAATTTGGCCGATCGGGCTGGCGTTGAGCCCGGAGGTGACGATCCGGTCGAGTTCCGCCGGGGTGAGGGCGACGCCCCCACCGGTGCCG
The DNA here is from genome assembly GCA_013698495.1 of Chloroflexia bacterium. GTDB lineage: Bacteria > Chloroflexota > Chloroflexia > Thermomicrobiales > UBA6265 > JACCYX01. Next base: position 3,145 of record JACCUV010000408.1, on the reverse strand, counting down.
CCAAGCGTGTAGGCCGGGCGGATCACCAGCGGCAGCGGCGTGGTCGCGGCAAAGGCGTGGGCCTCTTCCAAATTGTGGACAATCGCGCTGGGAATGGCCGGTTCGCCGATTCTCGCCAGGAGGTCCTTGAACTGGGACCGGTCTTCGGCCATGCGGATCGCCTCCAGCGGTGTGCCGAGCAGGCGAACGTTGTACCGATCGAGGATCCCAAGTTCAGCGACCTTGACGGCCAGGTTGAGTCCGGTTTGGCCGCCTAGTGTGGGCAACAGGCCCTCTGGCCGCTCGCGTTGAATCACGCGGCGAATCACATCGGGTGTCAGCGGCTCGATATAGACCGCGTCGGCAATGTCCTCGTCGGTCATGATTGTCGCCGGGTTGGAGTTGATAAGGATCGTGCGGACGCCATCTTCGCGGAGGGCGCGGCAGGCCTGGGATCCGGCGTAATCGAACTCGGCGGCCTGGCCGATCACAATCGGTCCGGAGCCGATGACCAGCACACTCTTCGGTTGGGGTGCATGCGTGCGCGCCAGGTTGACTGTCAAAAACCGCCCCGTTTCATGTTCGTCGATTGGCCGCTACAAGGGCGGCCACTACCAGTTGAGTGTCAGTCCGCCGCGGACCTTGACTGGATCAGGTCGAGAAATTGGTCGAACATGCCGTTGGAGTCGCTCGGACCGGGAGAGGCCTCCGGATGAAACTGGACCGAGAGCACCGGCAAGGTGTCGTGCCACAATCCTTCCACTGAATTGTCATTCAGGTTTCGCAGCGCAACCTGCCAACCGCCGTCAACCGGAATCGACTCGTCGATCACGCGATAACTGTGATTCTGGGCAGTAATCGTGACCTTGCCGGTACGCTCGTCGCGAACCGGTTGATTGCCGCCCCGGTGGCCGAATTTGAGTTTGTCGGTCCCGGCGCCGATCGCCCGCGCCAACAACTGGTGACCGAGGCAGATTCCAAAGTATGGCCGCTGGTCGGCAAGCAACGATCTGACCAGGTCCAGCCCACTATCGAGATTGGCGGGATCGCCCGGCCCGGGTGAGACGATCACGCCGTCTGGCCGTAGCTCGGCAATCCGATCGTACGACGTGCCATACGGAACCACGGTGACGCGTACGCCGCGATTGACCAATGAGCGCACGATGTTGCGCTTGACGCCGCAGTCGAGGATCACCACATGGATCGCGTTGCCCTCGGGGCCATACACCGACTCGCCGGTTTCCCTGACCTCGCCAACGACGTCGACCTCGCTGGGCAAAAGCGCGTCCTGGGCGAGCGTCACCAAGTTCTCGTCAGAGGTTTCCTGGGCGCCGCGAACGAGGACCGCGCGCGTGTCGCCGACCGACCGGATGTGACGAGTCAGGGCGCGTGTGTCGACTCCGGAAATACCCGGGATTCCAGCGTCCTTGAGGTAGTCGTCGATCGTTCCGGTCGAGCGCCAATTCGATGGTTTGTCGCTCCATTCGCGCACCACCAGCCCGGAAATCCAGGGCCGGCGCGATTCGTCGTCATCGGCATTGACGCCGTAGTTGCCGATCAATGGGTACGTCATGCAGACGATCTGTCCCCGGAACGACGGATCGGTGCAGACCTCCTGGTAGCCGGTCATGGTCGTGGTGAAGACCGCCTCGCCGCTTGCGTTAGCGGTAGCGCCAAACCCGCGCCCGCGAAAAACGCGCCCATCGGCGAGGGCGAGGGCGGCATCGGAAGCCGGTGCAAATCTGTGGCTGGCGCGCTGTGGACCGGCAATGGCTTCAGGCACGGTGGCGCTCCTGTCCATCGACCAGCGTGAGCACGGCACGCCCCTTCAGGGTCATGCCGAGGAGGGGGGTGTTGGCGCTTTTGGTGCGAAGTTGCTCCGCGCTGACGACCCATTCTCGTTGCGGGTCGAAGACCGCGATGTCGGCGGGAGCGCCTGGAGAGAGTGTGCCGATTCGTTCGCGCAGGATTCTGGCCGGTTCCACGGTCCAGAGCCTGACCAGGTCGTAGACCGGGATGTGACCGGCCTCGACCAATGCCCAGGTCAGCGGAAAGGCAAACTCGAGACCGCTGAGCCCGAACGCCGCCGCCTCGAAACTCGAACCCGATTTCTCGGGCGCGGCGTGCGGCGCGTGGTCGGAGCCGAGGCAGTCGAACGTGCCGTCCTGGATGGCGCTGATCAGGGCCCCACTCTCCGCCACCGGTCGCAAAGGCGGGTTGACCTTGGTGTTTGGATCGCGCGGTTCTCCAGGGGCACCCTCTGCGAGATTCGTGTTGTGCAGGATGCGGCTGCCGCCGACCCATTCGTCGCTCATCGTCAGATGGTGGGGCATGACCTCGGCGGTCACGTTCACGCCGCGGCGCTTGCCTTCGGCGACAAGTTCGGCCCCACGACCGGTGCTGACATGGCAGATATGCAGCCAACCCCCGGTAAGCTCGGCGAGCATGATGTCGCGGGCGATCACGATCTCCTCGGCCGCGGCCGGAATTCCGGGTATGCCCAGCTCGCGCGACACGTCGCCCTCGTGCATCGCGCCGGTGGCGATCGCCTTGTCCTCACAATGGACAATCACGGGTCGATCGAGGCGGACAGACGCTTCAAGCGCCAGGCGCATGATCGCACTGTTGGCGGTGGTGTCGCCATCGTCCGACCAGCCGACGGCGCCCGCCGCGATCGTTGCGTCGAAATCCACCGGTTCGCCGCCAGCTCGACCGCGCGTTATCGCGGCGATCGGGAAGACTCGGACAAACGCGCTCTCTTCCGCGCGATTCACGAGATCGGCGATGACCTCGGCCGAATCAAGCGACGGCACAGTGTTCGGCATGCAGGCGATTGCCGTAAAACCGCCGGCCGCCGCCGCCGCCGTGCCAGTTTCGAGCGTTTCCTTCTCGGGAAACCCGGGATCGCGCAGATGAACATGTACGTCGATCCAACCGGGCGTCACCAGGCATCCGGCGGCATCGAACTCGGGAACCGAATCGGTCGACTCGATGGTTCCGACCAGTTGCACCACGCCATCCCGCACCAGCACATCGAATTTCCCATCGACGCCGTTGGCCGGATCAATCACGCGACCGCCGCGAAGCAGGACTGCGCCATCGATCACGATCGACTCGCATTCGCGGATGTCATGCGGCGTTGACGAAAAACCGCCCCCGATGTCCA
>JACCUV010000403.1 GCA_013698495.1 Chloroflexia bacterium | reverse complement strand
GTTTGAGGCCAGAGAGCTGGGTGTCTTCGAGATATTGCAGCAACCCTCCAGCGGCACGGATTGCCTGCGGTTTGCCACTCAGGCCGAAACCGTCGAGCGATTCGACCGTGAAATGGCGAAGCAGAAGTTCCTCGGCACGGTTCGTTTGCCAACGCCAGGCATCGCTTCGACTCAAACTGGCCTGGTCCGGAATCCACGACGATTTTGGCAGGGGCAAGGAATCCACGAGATCGGCGGAGAGCACGATCTCCGCCGCCTGCAGGCGCAGCAACTCGCGACCCACGGCGAGCGTTGCTGCGGCCACATCGGCTTCGATGAACTCGGTGGCCCTGAACTCGCCGGTCGTGATATCCGCAAACGCGACACCCGCCCGCCCGCCCTCGATCGCCACGCCCGCGATGTAGTTGTTGGTTCGGGCGTCGAGCATGGCGGGATCGTTGACGGTGCCGGGTGTAATCACACGTGTGACGTCCCTCTCCACCAACCCCTTGCCCTTGGTGACCTCGCCCACCTGTTCGCACACCGCCACCTTGTACCCCGCGCCGATCAGGCGCGCGATGTAGCCGTCGGCAGCGTGATAGGGGATGCCGGCCATCGGCACACGCAGGTTCTTGCCCATTTCCCGTCCGGTGAGGACGATGTCAAGCACGCGTGCCGCAATCCCGGCGTCTTCGTCGAAGGTTTCATAGAAGTCGCCGAGGCGGAAGAAGAGAATGGTTTCGGGATATCGCGCCTTGATCTGCAGGTACTGGCGACGAAGCGGCACGACCTCGGTCGTTTGGTGCGGGTCGGGCTGCGCAGTCGTGGTCGTCGTCGGCATCGAGTCATCCCAGGTCGATCGATCGGCATCGTGTCAGGCGAAATTGGCACCATCTCCGGATTCAGGATAGTCTGCATTGGATGCTGGTGTCTTGGCGGCCAAATCGAAAGGAAGTTTCCCGCATGGCCTTGTTCGCCGTGATGCTCAAGTTCACAGACGATCTCGAGCGTCGATTGCAAATTCGCCCGTCCCATCGTGAGTACCTGAAGACCTTGCTCGATAGCGGCGCGTTGCACGAATCCGGACCGTTCGTGGACGATTCGGGCGCGCTCGTGATTTACGATGCCGCCGATCTTGCCGAAGTCCAGGAATTGTTGGCCAACGACCCCTACGCACCGAACGGGATCATCGAAGGCGTGACGATCAACGAGTGGAATCGCGTGATCTTCCGCGACTCGGCGCCGCATTAACGAATAAACGGGGCCACCCTTGTCGGGGTGGCCCTGTTCCTGGTTCTATCTCGCTGTGGAATGTGGCCTGAGCTACTCGCTGACGGGTGCAGGGTTCGATCTGTCAGTGCAGGAACCATGCATGGTGTCTCGTCAACTGATTGCCGGCATAGCCCCTTCGTGCCTCGGAAGGCCACTACCAGTCGGCGGCCCCGGTGATTGATCCGGGCTAGAGTTCCTGGTGGTATGCGAAGAGCCGGTCGCCATCGAGCCGGCGCAGCTTCTGCAACGCCTCGTTCTCGATTTGGCGGACACGCTCCCGGCTGATCTGCAGTTGCTCTCCGACCTCGGCCAGCGTGTGCTGATGCCCCTGACCCAGTCCGAACCGCAGTTGCAGCACCAACCGCTCGCGAGCGGAGAGTGTGTCGAGCGCGGCGCCGACATCGCGCTTCAACATCGACTCGGACGCGGCCTCGTAGGGAGTTTCCGACACATCGTCGGCGATCAGGTCGCCGAGGCTGGTGTCGTCCTCGTTGCCAATCGGGGTCTCCAGCGAGATCGTGCGCTGGGCGGCTTGCACGATCTGGTGAATCTTCTCCGGGGCAACCGCCATTGCTTCGGCGACTTCTTCCGGAGTCGGCTGCCGACCGAGCTCCTGGGCCAGCAGGTTGAGGGTTTTCCGGTAGCGGGAAATCGAATCGCCCATGTGCACTGGCAGCCGAATCGTGCGGCTTTGATCGGCGATCGCGCGCGTAATTGCCTGACGAATCCACCACGTGGCATACGTGCTGAAGCGGAAGCCCTTGCGCCAGTCGTATTTCTGGACGGCGCGCATCAGCCCGATATTGCCTTCCTGGATCAGGTCCAGCAGGGTCAATCCGCGATTGACGTAACGCTTGGCGATCGAGACGACGAGCCTGAGGTTGGCGCGCACAAACTGCTGCACCGCCCGCAAGTCGCCATTTTCAACTCGCTTGGCGAGATCGATTTCCTGGACATGCGTGAGCAGCGGCGTTTCCGCGATTTCGCGCAGGTAGAGCCGGACGGGATCGTTGATGAAATTGGGATCGAGCCGCTGGAGAACATCGAGATCGCGTTCAAGATCGGCCTCTGGCTCGATCTCGTCCGCCATTTGGGTCGTGATTTCCTCGGGAACCTCTACCTTGTCGTCATTATTGTCACTGACAAGCTTATTGAGTTTTTCAACATCGAAGGCACTCATCGGATCACTCATGGGATGCAGAACTCCTTACATTGCGCACATGGCGCGTGAACGGAACTGGCCAGGGCGGGCAATTGCAACTCGCGCGGCGAGGTCGTTCCGGGACAGCATGCCGTTCGATGGCGGAGCGACCGGGCACCGTGGCGGGTGACCGAACGTCATCACCGCGAGCGGCGGGAACGGGAATCGATTGTCAACACGCATGCGAGGGATTTCGTGTGTCGGACTGCCAGGTCGAACGGAAGATACCCACATTCGAGCGGCAACACTCGCTGGAACCTCAAGTATATCAGGGGTTCCGTCTCTTGTGAAGTCCATAACAATCGACGCTTGGCGGTCCATTGCGGCTTCCTTCAGGATTCCCCAACCCAGCGAGAAGTCCCTGGAGCAGATGGTCTTGTTCCGGGGTGGGGAGTCGACCGGGTCCCCGTGGCCCTGAAATCGGGCCGTGTACGCTAACCGCAGCCGCAGCCCTGCGCTGTTTGGGTGTTCTCGCCCGTATCGAAGGAGTGACCGCAAGCGCAACCAGCGACCGCATTCGGATTGCGCACCGTGAAACCGCCACCCATCAATGAGTTGACAAAGTCAATCTCGGCGCCCTGCAGATACATGGCGCTGAAGTTGTCGACCAGCACGCGAACGCCCTGTGTCTCAACGATTTCGTCGCCTTCGTCCGATTCCTCGTCAATCGTCATCCCGTACTGCAAGCCCGAACATCCACCTGGCGAGACAAATACGCGCAGGGCGTGATCGGGTGTCCCCTGATCGGTCAGGAACTCCCTAAGTTGCGAAACGGCCTCATTCGTCATCGTGATCATGGGTTGAAGAGCCTCCACGGCAAATCATCTTGTGTGACGTTGGGAACGTACCCCAATTCACGCTTCCTTAAGATAAGCATAGCCTGTCTGATTCGCCTGTCAAGCGGCGGCGGCGTTATGCTTTCGGTCAGGTGTCCGCCAGCACTGGGGGCGCGTCGGCGAATGGCCGTGTGCATCGGGTGCAGGAAGCCTCGGCTATTTGGGGCACGGCTGCCGAGCACCGTCCATACCTTACATACGTCGAATTCATGCAGAGAGATGTGTAACGTTGCCATCCGCGCCTCGGTCTCGAACGCCGACCACCAAGCGGCAATCAGCCGACGCCGATGGCGCCCTGCCGGGTGGCCCCCAGCGGCCTCCGGATCACACGCTCCCCGGAATCGTTGTTCGATCGCATGGTCTTTGGCATGAGGTGGCGGTGGCCGAGACCGATGAGGTCGTGATCGCCACGGTCCGCGGCCAGCTCAAGCGGCGGCGGCGCGGCGCCGATGTCGTCGCCGTCGGCGATCGGGTCTGGCTCACGCGGCTGCCCGACAACGAAGCCGTGATCGATTATGTGGCGCCGCGAACGCGCACGTTGGGACGAACCGCGCGTCACACCCGCGACGTCGTCCAGGTCATCCTGGCCAATCCCGATCAGGTGATGTTCGTCTTTGCGGCGCATCGACCGGAGCCGCACCTGCGCATGCTCGATCGATTCATTATTCTTGCCGAATTGCAGGACATTCCGATTCACCTCGTCGTCACCAAGTTGGATCTCGACGGGCTGGATGGCGCCCCGCTTGCGCGCGATGTGTTTGCGGAGTACGCGCGAAGTTTCCCGATGCACTATGTGAGCATCAGGACCGGGGAGGGCATGGAGGAACTCGGTCACGCCCTGGTCGGCAAAGTCAGCGCCATGGCCGGCCCCTCAGGTGTCGGCAAATCCAGTTTGCTCAACGTGCTCGATCCCGGTGAACAGCGCGACACCGCCGAGGTCTCGATCGCCACCGGCAAGGGGCGGCACACCACGGTTGGCACGAGATTGCATTCGATCGGCAATGGGACGTTCGTGGCCGATACCCCTGGCATGCGCGCGATCACGATGGTGGCGGTTCCGGCAGAGCAGTTGGATTGGTCGTTTCGCGAATTCCGACCGTATCTCGGTCAATGTTTCTACCAGGACTGCACCCATGTGCACGAGCCTGACTGCGCGGTTCGCGACGCTGTCGCCAAGGCGGCAATTCCCGTCGGGCGGTACCAGAGCTACGTGGCCTTGCGCCAGGGCGATGAAATCGACAACTCACCCGTTCGGTGACGTAGGGAAGGTCTCAAGACGATGGCGCCGCGAAGTCACGACACTGGCCCAAATGGCGTCACGGTCGATCAACTTGTGGACCGGATGTTCCCGGTGATCGACGAGCTCCTCGGTCAGAT
>JACCUV010000397.1 GCA_013698495.1 Chloroflexia bacterium | reverse complement strand
TTGTTGGCCCAAGTGACGTAGGAACCGGGTAGCGGGAGGCGTGACTATTCCAATCGAATCCTCTTCACACGCCGGATCGAATAGAACCTTGAGGTCATAGTACTCTGGAGGTATTCTGGGGAAGGCTCCTGGTCGGTCATTCTCGTTGAAGAAATTCGAGAATGGTAGCTTCGTTTGGGGGAAGATGATCCGCAAACACAGGACCTCGTTGAGGCTGCGATCAATCTTCTAGAGGCGAAAAGGGCCGGAACTACACCGCCCAATGGTTGACACGATTTCGGCGTCGCGAATCCCCAACCTGAAGGAACTACGACCCGGATCGTCAGGGCGAAGTGAGTTGCGCACTCTGTTTGTGTTCGACCCAGCGTGACGTTCCATCCTGCTGGTTGCGGGTGACAAGGCCGGCAGTTGGAATCGGTGGTACAGGAAGCACACTCCAGTGGCCGAACACCGATTTCAGAGATGGCTGGATGGCGAATATGGCTTGGAGGAGGACTGATGAAGGCATACCGACGGACTGATGTGAAGGCCGAGGCGCACGTGTCGGGGCGCGACAATTCCGAGCTGATCGCAGAACATCAAGAGCGAATGCTCGCTGAGCTTCGTGCGTATCGCCTGGCCGAGGTTCGTGAGAAATACGGCTTCAAACAGACAGAAATCGCGGAAAAGATTGGCGTTTCCCAGTCTAGAGTTTCCCGAATGGAACGAGGTGAACTCGAACGAGCAGGGATTTCTACGATCCGGGACTATGTCGAGGCGCTCGGCGGTGAGGTCGAAGTGATTGCGAAGTTTGGCGACGAGCGAATCGTGATCGCCTAGCGGGTGACGGCCTGCCCCAGCTCTAGCCCGGCTTGATCGCGCGCACAGTGAGTTTTGTGCTGAAAGGGCCGAGGCGTGACAGGTTGGCGTCCGCCCCTGCCTTTCCCCCGTTGCGATGTGCCTGACAGGCGTCACCCTTCGCTATGCTGGCAACCATCAGTCTGGCGAAGTTCGCAACTTCGACATGAGGAGAACCTGAACGCTCAACGTCCCTCACGATCAGGCCCGCGTCCCGAAGCAACTGTTCGATTTCGTCAGGGTGGTAGTGTCGATGCCATCCTTTCATCCGGAGTTCGTCAGGTTGCTTGCCCCGGACGGTAATGTCTTTCGCGTATCTGACGAGATTGTCGGGGTCGAGCCAGGCGAAAGAGCCTTCGGCCGGTACTCGCACGAGCAGATCCCCACCCGGTTCGAGCACGTCAACAATTGCCTCCAGCCAAGCGGCCTCGTCAATCACATATTCGAGGACATCGAGCGCAACCACGCGATGCACGCGCGCCTCACCGCCTCGCAAACCGGGAGTGGGGTGATCGGCGGAAGTCACGCCGAGTTCGTGTCGTGTCCCCTCTTCGATCGCAGATGTCACGATCAAGAGTTCGGGACCGGTCCTCCTGGCCGTGAGTTCAAGCCAGAGGTCCGACTGCCGACTTGCGCCTACGGGTGGCGCGATGTTCGGTCCGTTCAAGCTGCCTGGTCCCATCTGAGCGACGATTGCGTCAGTTCGTATACTCCCATACATCCGAATCGCTCGCCCGGTTCAACGCATCGGAGTTTCCATGGACATCGTTTCCCTGCATCCTGTCGATCTGGAGTCCGTTCGCCAATATGTCGCCGCGCTCAACGGCGAGCCATCGGATCCCAACTGGAGCACCTGGTTCAATGACCGGTTGCGAGACGACGTGAGTCGCTCTCGCGGCGGTGACGAACGCGCCGCGAACCGGCTGACACACGGTCTTGCCTGCGCCTTGGGTCAACGGCGCCCGGTGTTCACATACGGCGCCTTCGGACTGTCGTTTTGGGAGGCCCAGGTCGATCGCTCGCTCGGGATGCTGATGCGTCCGCCGTCGCGGCTCTTTGCGGACGCTGGCCTCGACATGTCGTCGGCGCGAACGATGCCGATCCGGCTGGATCGCCAGCAGGGCATGATGGGGGGAGCATTCATCCCGGCCCGCCTGATCGATCAGGCGCGCCAGTTGCTTGAAGACCACATGGAGCGTTCGGTGAAACGCCTGGTGGCGGCCGAATACGATCCGCTGGCCTCATTTGGACTCATGTACGAAGCGGTGACATTTGCTCGCGACAGCGGAGTCGGACTTTACGAAGCGATGGATGTCGTTGGACCGGATGGACAAGGACTTCCGGGGATGTCGATCCTCACCCCCGATCGCAGCCGGCTTGACCGAAGTTTGGCGGATCGGATTCTCGAACTTCAGCAGCCGCCGAAAAAGCCGGGACTGATGCAACGAATGTTCGGGCGCAATCCGGGCGTGAGCGCCAACGGGCACATTCCCAACGGAAACGATTGACCATGGGAAGTGGGTTGCGGGAATGCACGTGCTCGTCAACACACGATCGTCGCTGGATCGATCCTTCGCGCGGTGCACGCCAGGCGACCTTGACACGAATCGGTCAGACTTGGTATCGTTCTGCCTGTTAGCACTCTGTCGAAAAGAGTGCTAATCGAGTCAGGAGTTGACCTGCGTGGACGTAAATCAGCCGGAATCGGTGGAGTTGACCGAACGTCAGCGAGCGATTCTCAAGCTGATCGTCCAGGAGTACGTTGCCTCCGGGCGTCCAGTCGGATCGAAAACGCTGACCGAACGGTATCCGGTGGGAGTATCCTCGGCCACGATCCGCCACGAAATGGCTGAACTTGAGCAGGCCGGGTTTTTGCAGCAGCAGCACACGTCTGGCGGGCGAATTCCCACGGATCGGGGGTACAGGTACTACGTACACCGGTTGATGGGCGCTCCGGAACTCTCGTCCGGCGATCAGATCATGATTCGCCACCAGTTTCGGCAAGTGGAGTTCCAGCTCGATCAGTGGGTCGATTTTGCGGCCTCGGTGCTGGCCGAAACCGCCGGAAATGTCTCGATTGTTTCCGCTCCGCGCACACTTGTCGCGAAAATGCGGCACTTTGAGCTCATTTCGTTGCAACCGCGACTGGCGTTGATGATTCTGGTGACGCAGGAAACGGTGGTGCGCCAGATGATGGTGCATTTACCCGAGGACACCGAACAAACCGAACTCAGTCGCATGGCGGATGCGCTCGTTGCGGAAACTCGCGGGTTGAGCGCCGATGAGATTGAGACCCGAGTTGGAGGCGTCACCGAGTTGGCGCGCTATGTGCTCGAGCAAATTACCGTTGGCTTGCGCGGGCTGAATTCGGTGGAGCGCACGCAAATCCGGCACTCTGGCATTGAAAACATTCTCGGCCAACCGGAATTCGCCGGTGAGGAGGCGCAAAGTGTCCTCGCCCTGTTGCGGGGAGGTTCGATTCTTGGCGCGGTGCTGCCGCAACTGTCGGCTGGCAGCGATGTGCAGGTCTTCATCGGCGATGAGAATCCCGCCGATGCCTTGCGACGATTCGGCGTGGTAATGGCCACCTATGGCATCACCGGCGAAGTCACCGGCATTCTTGGAGTGCTCGGCCCGACGCGGATGTCGTACTGGCGATCGATTTCCTCGGTACGCTATATGGCCCTGTTGATGAGCGATTTGATGGAAGAACTCTACTCTTCCTGATTCCAGGCAGAAATTGGCGGCGACTCGTATGTACGGGCGCCTCCCAACGTAAACACGCGGGCGCTGGTCACGATCGATGCGCCAAAGCAGGAGTGGCTTGTGGCAAAAGCAAAACACCCGACCTGGCCGACTCCTCCGGAGGTCCTGGAGGCCGAGGATGTGGGTCTGGAAGTACAAGTAGACACGGAACCCACCGAACCGATCGACGAATTGGCGCAGGCGATCGCCGAACGCGATGAGTATCTCGACCAGCTCCAGCGGAGCCGGGCCGAGTTTGTGAACTTCAAGCGGCGCAACGACCAGGAGCGAGCCCTGCTGCGCCAGTATGTGTCACGCGAAGTGCTCGCCCAGTTCCTCCCGGTGATCGACGATCTCGAGCGTGCGTTGGCCACGATTCCGGAGGAAGAGCGTGAGAACGGCTGGGTCAAGGGCGTGACCCTGATTCAGGCCAAGCTCAACGGCACGGCCGAGCGGATCGGAGTCAGCAAAATCGAGGCGCTCGGTCAGCCGTTCGACCCATCGATTCATGAATCGGTCGCTACCGAACCGGAATCCGACGGCAGCACCGTTGTCGAGATCTATCAGAATGGCTACCGCATCGGCGATCTGCTCGTGCGACCCGCCATGGTCAAAACCGGCAACGCTTCGGTAGACCCAATAGAGGACGACACAGACGAGTTCAACGCGTAGCGGGATTCGAAGGGGCGACCCGTGTGTCGGACCGCAAGACTGACCAACGAGGCGCGCAACCAATGAGCTGATCCTGGCCGCGATTGCGGCGGCCAACCGAATGGCTGGAACACCTGACACCCGCAAATCACTACTGAAGGAGAACATCCATGGCGCGAACAATCGGTATCGACCTCGGAACAACCAACTCGGCAATGGCCGCCATCGAAGGTGGCGAGCCGGTCGTTATCCCCAACGCTGAAGGCGAGCGCATTACCCCATCGGTCGTCGCGGTCACGAGCGGCGGGGAACGCCTGGTCGGTCGCTTTGCGCGACGCCAGGCCGTCACCAATCCTGAAAACACGATCTCGTCTGTCAAGCGCTTCGTCGGCCGCAAGTTCAACGATCCGGCCGTGGCGCGCGACATGAAGATGGTGCCGTATCAGATCAAGGCCGCCGACAATGGCGATGTTCAGGTCAAAATGGGCGACCGCTGGTACAGCCCGCAGGAAATCTCGGCGATGATCCTGCAGAAGCTCAAGGTCGATGCCGAGGCCTACCTCGGCGACACGGTCGACAAGGCCGTCATCACCGTGCCCGCTTACTTCGACAATGCCCAGCGCGACGCGACCAAGGACGCCGGCAAAATCGCCGGGCTGGACGTGCTCCGCATCATCAACGAGCCAACCGCCTCCGCCCTTGCCTACGGGCTCGAAAAGAAGGGCGATGAGAAGGTTGCCGTCTACGATCTCGGTGGCGGAACCTACGACATCTCGATCCTCGACCTTTCGGACGGTGTCTTCCAGGTGCTCGCCACCAACGGCGACACCCACCTCGGGGGCGATGACTTCGACCAGGTGATCATCGATTTCCTTGCCGACGAGTTCAAGAAGCAGGAAGGGATCGACCTCCGCCAGGACCGGATGGCGCTGCAGCGTCTCAAGGAAGCGGCGGAAAAGGCCAAAATCGAGCTTTCCAGCACCCAGCAGACCGATGTCAACCTGCCGTTCGTGACCGCGGACGCCAGTGGACCCAAACACATGAACATTCCGCTGACCCGCGCCAAACTGGAATCGCTGATCAGCGGGCTGGTCGCGCGCACCGTCGCCCCGATGGATTCCGCGCTCAAGGATGCCGGTCTCGCCAAGAGCGAGATCGACGAGGCCCTCCTCGTCGGCGGCATGACCCGGATGCCAATTGTGCAGGCCCAAGTCAAGGACTTTTTTGGCAAGGAGCCGCACAAGGGCATCAACCCGGACGAGGTCGTCGCCCTCGGCGCCGCTATCCAGGGCGGTGTGCTCGGTGGCGATGTCAAGGACATCCTGCTCCTCGACGTCACGCCGCTGACCCTCTCGATCGAAACATTGGGTGGCGTCGCTACCGCCCTGATCGAGCGCAATACGACGATTCCGGCGCGCAAGAGCCAGAGTTTCACGACCGCATCGGACAGCCAGCCGCAGGTCGAGATCAACGTCCTCCAGGGCGAGCGGCCGATGGCGTCCGACAACAAAAGTCTCGGCCGCTTCATCCTTGATGGCATCCCGGCCGCGCCGCGCGGTGTGCCGAAAATCGAGGTCACATTCGACATCGACGCCAACGGCATCCTCAACGTCGCCGCCAAGGATTCGGCGACGAACAAGGAACAGAAGATCACGATCACCGGTTCCTCTGGACTCTCGAACGAGGAAGTCGAGCGCATGGTCCAGGAAGCCGAGGCCCACGCCGAGGAAGACCGCCAGCGCCGCGACGCGATCCAGACCCGCAACGAGGCCGAGAGCTTCGTCTTCCAGGCAGAGAAGACGCTGGAAGAGTACGGCGACAAGATTCCGTCCGAAACCAAGGCCGAACTCGACACGAAGATCGCGGCGGTCAAGGACATCCTTGAGAACGACCGCGAGAACATCGAGCGCCTCAAGCCGGCCCATGAGGAACTGGTGACGACACTGCAGCAGGCCTCAACCGCGATGTACGAGGCGGCGGCCGCCGCGGCTGAGACCGAGGGACAGCCGGGCGATATGGGCG